>JALYHS010000113.1 GCA_030776385.1 Actinomycetota bacterium | reverse complement strand
GTGAGCAGGCCGAGCAGCAGATCGGCGGCTGCGCTACTTTCCTCCGAGGCCGGCGCACGCAGCTCGTCGACCAACCGCGCGCAGAACAGGGTGAGCGCGAGGCCGCCTTCGACGTACGACTTCTGCGCAAGCAGCATCCGGCGCACATCGGGGTGGTCGATGATCATGACGGGAGCGGATGCCGGATCCTTCGCCGTGAGCGAGCGCCCCTGCGGACGGTTCCTGGCGTAGTCGAGCGCGTGCAGGTAGCCGGCATAACCGAGGGACACGGCGCCCGATCCGACTCCGATTCGTGCCTCGTTCATCATGTCGAACATGATCGCGAGGCCCTGGCCGACCTCGCCGATGAGCTCGCCGGCGGCGCCATCGAAATCCAGCAGCGTGTTCGTCGTGCCGCGGTATCCCATCTTGTGGTTCAGGCCGATGAGGGTGACCCGGTTGCGGTCGCCGAGCTCGCCATCCGCGCCCACCAGTACCCGCGGGACGATGAACAGCGAGATCCCCTTGGGGCCGGCCGGGGCATCCGGGGTCCGCGCCAGCACGAGGTGCACGATGTTCTCGGAGAGCTCGTGGTCGCCGGCCGAGATCCACATCTTGGAGCCCGTCACCCGGTAGACGCCGGGGTGGGTGCCGTCGTCCTCCGGGGTCGCGAGCGTCGTGATGTCGCCGAGCGATGACCCGGCCTGCGTCTCGGACAGGGCCATCGTGCCGAACCAGCGGCCCTCGATGACCGGCACCGCGTAGCGCGCGATCTGCTCCGGCGTACCGTGCTCGACCAGGAGGTTGGCGTTCGCCGCCGCAAGGAAGGGGTACGCCGCGGCGCCGATCGACGACGCCTGAAGGAACATCGAGCACGCCGCGTGAATCACCCAGGGCAGCTGTCCGCCGCCGAGCTCCTCGTCGAACGTCGCGGCGGTGAGCCCGGTGTCGGCGAACGCCCGCAGCGCCCGCGCCAACTCGGCGGGCTGGATGACGCGGCCATCGGCATCCATCACCGGTTCGTGCTCGTCGAGCAGCTTGTTGATCGGCGCGAACACCTCGACCGCGAGCGTTTCGGCGACGTCGAGGAGCGAGTCGAAGGTGTCGCGGTCGTGTTCGCGGTAGCGGTCGCGCCCGGTCAGGTTCTCGACGTCGAGCCACTCGTAGAGCAGGAAGTCGAGGTCACGGCGGGACAGCAGGCGATTCTCGGGCACGACCTCAGTATCACCCCGCGCGATGTGGTGGTGCACGCCGCCTCCCCAATACCTAGAGGCGCAATGTATAGTGCTGCTATGACTCGGCTGCCCGCATGAACATCGACAAGGATCTGGTCGCCGCAATGGCGTCGCCCCTGGTGCTGACCATCCTCGCCGAGGGCGGCAGCTACGGGTACGCGATCCTCAAGCGCGTGCGCGAACTCTCCGACGGCGAACTCGAATGGACGGACGGCATGCTCTACCCGCTGCTGCACCGACTGGAACGGCTGGGGCACATCCGGGCCGAGTGGGGCTCATCGCCGGAAGGCAGGCGACGCAAGAACTACGAGATCACCGAATCAGGACTCGCCCAGTTGAGGGAGCAGCAGCGCCAGTGGCAGACCGCCACCCGTGCGCTGAGCTCGCTCTGGGGGTCGGGGACGATGAAGCTGGCAGGAGCTTGACAATGGATGTTCTCGAATCGCAGATCACGCAGTGGCGTGCCGCGGTCACCCGCAATCGCGCCGTCGACACCGCAGACGTTGAGGAGCTCGAGGAACACCTGCGGGAGCAGGTGGGCGAGCTCGAGTCGACGGGCCTGAGCGAGGAGGAGGCATTCCTCGTCGCGGTCAAGCGACTCGGAGCGGTGGACCTCGTGACCGCCGAGTTCGCCCGGGAGCACGGTGACCGGCTCTGGAAGCAGCTCGTGCTCACCGGCGAAGCCACCGGCCGCAGCAAGCCGATGCTGGCCATGCTGGCCTTTGCCGCGGTCGCTGCCGTCGGCATCCAAATCGCTCGTCTGGCGAGCGGCGACGCGGTGTGGTTCTCTCGAGATCTGGGGCTCTTCGTCCTGCCCGTGCTCGCGGCGTACCTCGTCTCCCTCCGTCGGCCGCCGCGGCGCCATATCGTGGTGCTTGCCTCGACCGTCGCCGTGCTGGCCGTGGTGGTGAACGTCTTCCCATTCTCGCCGGACTCGCAGACCGGTGTGCTCGTCGGCATCCATCTGCCTGTCGTGTTGTGGTTCGTCGTCGGCGCCGCCTACCTCGGTGGCGAATGGATGTCATCCTCGCGGCGGATGGACTTCGTGCGCTTCACCGGCGAGTGGGCCATCTACTACGTGCTCATTGCACTCGGCGGCGGCGTGCTGATGGCGCTGACCAGCCTGGTGCTCGCGCCCATCGTGCCGGGGCGTGCGCTCGGGGACGTGTACCTGTGGGTCATACCCTCGGGTGCGGCCGCCGCGCTGATTGTCGCCGCGTGGCTGGTCGAGGCGAAGAAGAGCGTCATCGAGAACATCGCGCCCGTGCTCACCGCCATCTTCACGCCGCTGTTCGCCGTGATGCTCCTCGTCGCGGTCGTCGGGTACCTGATCGTGGGTGTCGGCCACTCGTTCAATCGCGACCTGCTGATCGGGTTCGACGCGCTCCTGATCGTCGTGCTCGCCTTGGTGCTGTACGGGATCTCGGCTCGCGACTCGCTCCGGCCGGTGGGAGTGACGGATGCTCTGCGCCTGGTCACCCTGGTGGCCGCGGTCCTGCTTGACCTGCTGGTTCTCGGCTCGGTGCTCGGTCGGATCGGGGACTACGGCTTCACGCCCAATCGGGTCACGGTGCTCGCCGTCAACCTGATCCTGCTCGTCAACCTCGCCGGGACGGCCTGGCTCACAGCGCGCGCGATTGCGGCTCGGACGGCTGCGGTGAAGATCGACCGCTGGCAGACCGGGTACCTTCCGGTGTTCGGGGCGTGGGGGCTCGTCGCGGCGATCGTGCTGCCGCTCGCGTTCTGGTTCGCGTGATACCAGCCACGCCATCCGAACCGACCGGATACCGGCCTCGTCGGCTCGCCGTTGACAGTGCGTGGTGTGGAAGGGCAGATCGGCGCCGGTACCGGCCCCGCAACGCGCTCGGCGCCCCTGCAGTCGGGACACATCAGCGGATGACATGATGACGGCGTGACAGACGAAGGTGCGCCGCCAACTGGCACGTCGGTGTCATCGTATTTTCCCGAGCGGCTGCGCCCGACCTCCGCCCGGTCGACCCC
>JALYHS010000112.1 GCA_030776385.1 Actinomycetota bacterium | reverse complement strand
CGTCGGTGCGGCAGCCCGCCGGCGCGTTTTTCACTGAGCCAGGATCATCGCGCAAACGAAAATCCCGGTGCGGCTCGTGAGCCTGCACCGGGATTCGTCTCGTGCGCGAAAGGGGACTTGAACCCCTACGCCCTTACGGGCACTAGCACCTCAAGCTAGCGCGTCTGCCATTTCCGCCACCCGCGCGAGATCTGCCGTCACGAGGACGACCGAGGAACGACACTACCACGGAGGGAAGCCGGCTCGAACGTGCCGGGGCACTAGCGTGAGTCGCATGGGCACGAGCAGGGGCTTCGACCGACTCGTCTTCTTCACGGATGCGGTGACCGCCATCGCGATCACCCTCCTGATCCTGCCCGTCGTCGACCTGGTGCCCGTGTACGCTGCCCACCCCGCCTCGACGATCAGCGGCTTCGTCACCATGTACGCGACACAGATGTGGTCGTTCGTGTTGAGCTTCGTCATCATCGGGCGCCTGTGGCTGGCACATCATCGCCTCCTCGAGCCGGTGGAGCGTCAGTCCCGCCTGCTTCTCACCGGTTCGCTTGCCTGGGCCTTCACGATCGTCGTACTGCCGCTACCCACAGCGCTGATTGCCACCTTTCACGCGGACCGCACCGGCATCCTCTTCTATGTCGGCACGATGACGGCGAGCAGCCTGCTGCTCTCCGCGCTTGCTTGGGAGGTGTATCGACGTCCGGAATTGGGCGCCAATGACCGTCAGGCCTCGCTGATGAACCTGTTCGGTGTCGGATCGAACGCAGCTGCTTTCCTTCTGGCGCTGGCTATCGGGCTCATCTTCCCCACGATCGGGTTGTATTCCCTGCTCGTCCTGCTGCTCACGATCCCTCTCGACTGGATCGTCAAGCCGCGGCTGCGGGCGCGCTTCCGAAACGTCGCCGACACACCCCCCGGGTAGCGTGATCGGCATGGCCGAACCGGATGAGGCGCCCGATACCGATAGCACGCTCGAGGCGACGGCGCGGATCGCGCGCGATCTCATCCGTTTCGAGACCGTCAACTGGGGCGGCGGAAGATCGGAGGGCGAAACGGAGGCCGCCCAGTACGTCGAGGCCGAACTGCGTCGACTCGGCTTGACGCCGCAGCTCTTCGACGCAGCCCCGCGTCGCACCAGCCTGGTGGCCCGGGTGCCAGGACGTGACCCGGAGCGTCCGGCGCTGGTGGTCCACGGTCACCTCGACGTGGTCCCGGCCGTCGCCGCGGACTGGAGCGTCGACCCATTCGGTGGCGAGATCCGTGATGGCCTGCTCTGGGGCCGAGGTGCCGTCGACATGAAGGACATGGATGCCATGATCCTGACCGCCCTCGGCGACCTCCTCGAGACGGGTGAGCAACCCGCGCGCGACCTCATCGTCAGCTTCTTCTCCGACGAGGAGAACGGCGGCGTCTACGGCTCGCACTGGATGGTGGACCAGCATCCTGAGCTCTTCGTGGGCGCGACCGAGGCGATCAGCGAGGTCGGCGGCTACTCGATCGACCTCGACGGAACGCGCGCGTACCTGCTGCAGACGGGGGAAAAAGCGCTCGTCTGGATTCGGCTCATCGCCCACGGCACGGCCGCGCACGGTTCCCGCGTGATCCACGACAACGCGATCGTGAAACTCGCCCTCGCGGTTGCCGCGATCGGGCAGGAGGAGTGGCCGCTGCGACTCACTCCGACGACCGTCGATCTGCTCGACCGGCTGCGCGGCATCCTGGGCAGGCCGGACGCTGAACCGGATTCCCTGATCGAGGCCACCGGGACGGCCGCCGGCTTCCTGCGCGCCACCGTCCGCGTGACGAGCAACCCGACGGTGCTGACGGCGGGTTACAAGCACAACGTGATCCCGGACCGCGCCGAAGCGCTCGTCGATCTGCGCCCATTCGCCAGCCAGGAGGACGAGGTGCTCGCGCGCATCCGTGAGCTGATCGGACCCGAGATTGAGGTTGAGATCGTGCACCACGACATCGGCCTCGAGCTGCCATTCGAGGGCGCTCTGGTCGAGAAGATGGTGGCCGCGCTCGACAAGCACGACCCGGGCGCGCCGGTTCTGCCCTACCTGATGAGCGGCGGAACCGATAACAAAGCGCTCGCCAAACTCGGGATCGCCGGCTACGGATTCGCACCCTTGCAACTGACGGCGGACCTGAACTTCCCGGCGATGTTCCACGGGGTCGATGAGCGCGTCCCGCTGTCAGCCCTGGCGTTCGGGCGACGGGTCCTGGCGGACTTCCTCCGGGACTGCTGACCTGCCTCGACGCCCGGTGGCCGCCGCTTCGAAAGCGGTCTGCCACACTCGTCCCTCGTGAGCTGGTTCGACGCGATCATTCAGCTCGGCACCGAGACAGCTGTTCTGATTTACTTCCTTCCCGGCATCGCCCACATCGTGGTGCTCGGGCTGATCTTCCAGACCCAGATCGAAACGGTGCTGCGATCGCTCTGGGTCGTGGCCGTCACCCTGATCGTCTTCGGCATCCTGTTGGGGATCGCCGACTACCTCGGCGCCAAGACCCTCTGACTGCGCGAGATGACCTGGCGGCAGGCGATCATCCTCGGGCTCGCCCAGGCGCTCGCACTCATTCCTGGCGTCTCGCGCTCGGGTGCGACGATCGGTGCCGGGCGGGCTCTCGGCTTCGAGCGTCCCGCGGCCGCGCGCTACTCGTTCCTTCTCGCGCTGCCCGCCGTGTTCGGCAGCGGCCTGTACGAGCTGTACAAGACGGTGAAGACCCCATGCGATGCGGCCGCGGAGAAAGCGACCTCGTGCGCACCCGAGGTCTTCACCTTGCCGCAGACGCTGGTCGCCGCCGTCGTCGCCGGCGTCATCGGATTCGCGGTCATCGCTGTGCTGATGCGCTACATCTCGAAGGGCTCGTCCTGCCGTTCGTGATGGGCGGTCAGACCGGTCCGGGACCGGACCTGTCCTCGCCGGCCCGACCCTCGCGACGGCGCAGGTAGCGCTCGAACTCCTCGGCGATCGCGTCCCCGCTGGCCTCCGGCGCATCGACGGTGTCGCGCGCCTGCTCCAGCTGCGCGATGTAGGCAGCCATGTCGTCGTCGTCGCTCGCGAGCGCGTCGATGCCGGATTCCCAGGCCGCAGATTCTTCGACGAGGGAGCCGCGGTCGATCGCGACATCCACGAATTCTTCGAGCCGTTCGATGAGAGCAAGGGTCGCCTTGGGGGACGGCGCGTTGTGCACGTAGTGCGGCACGGACGCCCAGATCGACAGCGACGGGATCTCGGCTTTCTCGGCGGCCTCCGACAGCACCGAGAGGATGCCGACCGGCCCTTCGTATGTGCTCTTCTCGAGCTCGAAGCGGTCACGGATCCCGGGGTTCTCGCTGGTCGCATAGATCGAGATCGGCCGGGTGTGCGGCACGTCGGCGAGCATCGCTCCGAGGAACACGATCCCGTCGACGCCGGCCGCAGCGAGCGCGTCGATCACCTCGCTCGAGAAGGTCTTCCAGCCGCGCGACGGCTCCGTCCCCAGAAGCACATGGATGCCGGGACCGCCGTCGAGCGGACCCCAGAGTGTCACGCCCGGCCACTCGAGCGTGCGATCGCCGTTCTCGTCGAGCACCGAACTCGGACGGTTGAACTGGTAGTCGAAGTAGTCCTCGGGCTCCAGCTCGGAAATGGGGACGAGCTCCAACTGGTCGCGCAGCGCCCGCGCGGCCCCACTCGCCGCTTCGCCCGCGTCGTTCCAGCCCTCGAATGCGACCACGAGGAGGGAGTTCTCGCCGAATGTGCTGCTGTCCGCCACGTGATTCCTTACCGCCGGTTCCCGGCGTCACGCCGCGGAACCTAGCTTCCGTGGCGTCCCCCCAGAATAGGACCCCGACCCGGGCACCGCCGGGCGTCGAGCGTTCGCCATCAGCGCAAGCGCCGCATCCATTCCTCGTAGACTCGTGCGACGTGACCGACGACATCCGCGCCCGCGCCGCGGCCAGCACCACCGCACGGCCCGCCGCCGTGCTCTGGGACATGGACGGCACGCTCGTCGACACCGAGCCGTACTGGCTGCGAGCCGAGACCGAGCTGGTGCATGAGTGGGGCGGCCACTGGACTTTGGAGGACGGGCTGCAGCTCGTCGGATCCTCGCTCACGAACTCGGCGCGGGTCCTCCAGTCCCGCGGCGTCGACCTCGAGCCCGACGAGATCATCCAGCTGCTGACGACGCGCGTGATGGAGCAGCTCGACGATGCCGTTCCCTGGCGTCCCGGCTCCCGCGAGATGCTGATGGCCGTGAAGGCAACCGGGGTGCCGACCGCGCTCGTGACGATGTCGATCCGTCGGATGGCCGACCACATCGCCTCCTCGGCCGGCTTCCCCGCGTTCGACGTGGTCGTCGCCGGAGACGAGGTCGTCAACGGCAAGCCGGATCCGGAGGCGTATCTGCGCGCGGCGACAACCCTCGGGGTGGAGATCACCGACTGCCTCGCCATCGAGGACTCCGAGTTCGGGGTCGCCGCCGCGGTCTCGAGCGGGGCCACCACGCTCGCGCTGCCCCTGCATGTTGCCCTGCCCGAAAGCCCCGCGTACACGCGCTGGGAGTCGCTCGAGGGGCGCACGCTCGATGAGCTCTTCGGGCTGCACGCCGAGAAGGTGACCCGATGAGTTCAGCACCCCCACCCCGCCACTCCGGACCCTTCGCGGCCGGAGACCGCGCCCAGCTCACCGGTCCACGCGGTCGTCTCAACACAGTGACGCTGCAAGTCGGCGGCGAATTCCACACCCACCGCGGCGTGGTGAAGCACGACACGATCATCGGGCAACCGGATGCCACGGTCGTCGCCGCCTCGAACGGAGACCGCTATCTGGCGCTCCGTCCGCTCCTCAGCGACTTCGTGATGTCGATGCCGCGCGGGGCAGCGATCGTCTACCCGAAGGATGCCGCCCAGATCGGCGCCCTCGCGGACGTCTTCCCCGGTGCCACCGTTGTCGAGGCCGGCGTGGGATCGGGCGCCCTCTCGCTCTGGCTGCTGCGCGCCGTCGGTCCCGAGGGGCGGCTGCTCTCCTACGAGCGCCGCGAGGAGTTCGCAATCGTGGCCCGCGCCAATGTCGCCGCCTTCCTCGGAGCGGAGCCGCCGAACTGGAGTGTCACGATCGGCGACCTCTCCGAGGCCCTCCCGCAGACCACCGAGCCGGGGAACGTCGACCGGGTGGTGCTCGACATGCTCGCTCCATGGGAGTGCCTGGACGCGGCATCCGCTGCCCTGACGCCCGGGGGTGTGCTGCTCTGCTACGTCGCGACCGTCACGCAGCTCTCCCGCGTCGCCGAGGCGATCAGGAACACGGGCAACTTCACCGAGCCGGATGCCAGCGAGACGATTGTGCGCGGCTGGCACGTCGAGGGGTTGGCTGTGCGGCCGGATCACCGGATGGTCGGCCACACCGGGTTCCTGATCACCGCTCGGCGGCTCGCGCCCGGAACAGTACTCGCCGGACCGGTTCGTCGGGCGTCGAAGACCGAGTACGGCGACGAGGACGTGGAGCTGTGGACGCCGGGCGCCCTCGGCGATGCCGCGAAAAGCGATAAGCGCGTGCGCAAGGTCGTCCGCGAGGCTCGCGCGCTGGCCGCCGGAACCGGTGTCGAGCTGAGGGAGCCTCCCAGCGAGGCGTCCCCGAACAGCCAGTAGACTCGTGCCGCTCGTTCCCACGCCGTGATCTTCCCGGCGCATTCCCCGAAAGAAGGCCCCGTGCGAAAAGCACCCGCGCTCCTCTCCGCTCTCGCGGTCGCCGCGGTCGTCGTCACCTCGCTGGTGGGCTGCACCTCGAGCGGAAGCGGAGCGTCGGCGAGCTGCACCCCCTACTACTCCTCGGGCTCCGCCTCGTCGATCGTTAAAGTCAGCGGCTCGAAGACCGCCGCCGCCAAGGCGACCTTCCCGACGCCGCTCGTCGTGACCACCCCGCAGGTCACGCAGAACAATGCGGGCAGCGGCGCCAAGATCCAGGATGGCGACCAGGCCGACTTCGAGTACACCGTCTTCTCGGCGAAGACCGGTGAGTCGCTCGGAAGTTCCGGGTATGGCGCAAGCGGATCCACGACTCCGCGCGTCGGCGTCGCGGCCCTCCTCAAGAACAAGCCGACCTTCTCGCTGACGCGTTCGCTTCAGTGCGCCACAACGGGGGAGCGTTACACGCTCGTCACGACCGCCAAGGCCGGATTCGGTGCGGGTGCCCTCGCCCAGAACCAGATCGCCGACAGCGACGTCCTCGTGATCGTCGTGAGCGTCGTCGATCACTTCCCGGGCAAGTCGGATGGCGCGAACCTGCTGCCGCAGGACGGCCTCCCGAGCGTCATCACCGCCGTTGACGGAACGCCCGGCATCGTGCTGCAGGAGCAGACCGTGCCCACGACCTTCCGCCTCGAGACGGTCAAGGCGGGGTCCGGCGCGACGGTCAAGAAGAACCAGACCGTCCGGGTCAAGTACACCGGCTGGACCTGGCCGGTGGTGTCCGGCGACAAGCCCGTGACCTGGGATCAGCAGACGTGGGTAGCGGATCAGGCCCTCGACCTGAAGGTCTCGTCGACCGCAGACGGCGGCCAGCTGCCTCCGGGCCTCTACAAGGCCCTCGTCGGCGCGAAGGTCGGATCGCAGGTGCTCACGGTGATCCCGCCCAAGGACGGCTTTCCGTCAGGTGCGGCCCCGACCGGGGTCGATGCGAAGTCCACTCTGATCATGGTGATCGACGTCCTCGGCATCAAGTAGGAGTCGGGGGTCTCTAGGATTCCTCTCGTGTCCTCTTCCCCCGTCTCGGCGGCATCCGCGTCCGGCGCATCTCGTGTGCCCGTCGAGGAGCGTCTCTTCAGTCTCGTGCTCGCGCTGCTCGCGACGGAGTCCGGGCTGACGAAGAACGAGATCCTCTCGACCGTGCAGGGCTACCGGCAGCGCTACAAGTCGGGCGGGGATAACGCGAACCTCGAGCGTCAGTTCGAACGCGACAAGGACGACATCCGCGATCTGGGCGTCCCGCTCGAGACCCTCGACTCGCCCGGAGATGCCGGCAACAACCAGCTTCTGCGCTACCGGATCCCACGGGGCGCATACGAACTGCCGCAGGACATCTCGTTCTCGAGCGATGAGACCACCCTGCTCAATCTCGCCGCCATGGTGTGGCGAGAAGGCTCGCTGTCGGGGGAGTCCCGGCGCGCCATGCTCAAGCTGCGCTCGCTCGGCGTCGTCGCCGACGAACCTGTGATCGGCTACGCGCCGCGGTTGCGCTTGCGCGACGCCGCCTTCGAGCCGCTGAGTTCCGCACTGGAGAAGCACCTGATCGTCCGTTTCGCCTACCTGAAGCCCGGGGAGGATGCCGCCCGCGAACGCGAGGTCATCCCGTTGGCCCTCGTGCAGTATCAGGGGCGCTGGCATCTGTCGGCGGAGGAGGTCACGGCATCCGGGACCTCACCGGACACCGACGACCAGGGCGCTCACAAAACCTATCTGCTGCGCCGCATCGTGGGGCCGGTGGCGACCGGGAAGACGGTCTCCGCGCGCCTCGGCGACCACGCCGCCGCGGCCCTCGCTGGACTCGAGGCGGTCTGGCAGCGTGGCATCGCCGAAGTCCAGGTGGTCTCCGAATCGGATGCCGCAACCCGCCTCGCCAATCGCAGGGGCACTGAGCTGCTCGAGCCGCAGCCCGGTTCGGCCGAGACTCGCCTGCTTCTGCATTACGTTGACGCCAACATCCTGGCCGACGAGCTCGCCGGCTTCGGCCCCGAGGTTCTGGTCGTCAGCCCGCCAGAGCTCCGCGCAGCGGTGATCGCACGACTCGAGCGGACGGCGAGCGACCATGGCTGAGCGTCAGCAGCCCCTGCAGGCGCGCGACAAGCTCGCGTTCCTGCTCTCGCTCGTCCCGTGGTTGATGGACCACGACGGGGCGACCGTCTCGGCGGCCGCCCAGCACTTCGGGATGACGCCCGCGCAGATCCGCGAGGCAGTCGAACTGATCGCGGTGAGTGGCGTGCCGGGGGAGACCGACTCCTACCAGCACGAGGATCTTTTCGACATCAACTGGGAAGCCTTCGAGGAGCGCGACGAGATCGTGCTCACCAACCTCGTCGCCATCGACGACTCGCCGCGATTCTCCGCGCGCGAGGCCGCCGCCCTCATCGCCGGTCTGCAGTATCTCTCGGCACTGCCCGAGAACGCGGATCGCGCGGCGATCGCCTCGCTGATGAGCAAGTTGTCGCGCGGCGCGTCCGCCACTCCGAGCCAGGTGGGCGTCGAGGGTGCGGTCGTGACCGGAGCCATCGACACGGTCGCGCCAGACCCGATCGCCCCCACGCTCGCCCTCATCCGCGAGTCTGTCGAACTCGGGGTTCAGCTTGAGCTCGACTACCTGAACTCGCAGGGCCAGCGTGAGCGTCGGCGGGTCGATCCGCTTCGCGTCGAGTCGATCGACGCCGACTGGTACCTGCGCGGCTGGTGTCACCTCCGCGAGGCGATCCGCACCTTCCGTCTCGATCGGATCTCGAACGCCGTCATCACCGACGAGCCGATCCAGCACCGCGCGAGCGACTCCGACGTGCGCCTTCCCGACGTGCTGTTCGAACCATCGCCGGAGGACCTGGAGGTGACGATCGAGGTGGCACCGTCGGCGATGCCGCTGCTGGCCGACTACATTCCGGATGGCGCGACCAACGTCCTGCTCGATGGTCGCATCCGGACCACCGTCCGTGTCTCGCACTATCACGGACTCAAACGACTCATCTCGAGCATGCCGGGCGTCGCCACCGTCGTCGCGCCACCGAGCGCGCGCGCGGCCGTCGAGCAGTGGGCCCGCTCGGGCGCGGCCCGCTACCGCTGATCGCGTTTCCGGCGACTTCCAGGGGCGCGCGGTAGACTCGGGCCATCAGTTCCGACCAGTGAGGACGAGCCATGCTCAGAGGACTTTTCGAGGGCCCCGGTATCTGGGTCGTGCTCGCCGTCGTGGTGCTCCTCTTCGGCGCGACTCGGCTGCCTGCTCTGGCTCGCAGCATCGGGCAGTCGACGAAGATCTTTCGCGAAGAGATGAAGACCGACAAGCCCGCTGAGGGTGCGGCCGGGCCTGGAACCGTGGAGAACACGGTCGAGGCGCCTACTGCCGCTCCCGCTACCACTGCGCCTGCCGTGCCGACGACCGCCGATCCGGGGACGTCAGGCACCGCGCCGAAGTCCTAGTCAGTGGCCGTCCGCACCCGGCGGAGGACCAATCCCGAGGGCAAGATGTCACTCGGTCAGCATCTCGTCGAACTCCGTAAGCGATTGGTGATCTCCGGAATCGCCATCCTCGCCGGAACCGTTGGCGGGTGGTTCCTCTCCGCGCTCGTGTGGGACGGTCTGCGTGCGCCGATCCTCGTGATCGCGTCGGCCCATCATCAGGCATCGATCAACTATCCCAGCATCACGAGCGCCTGGGACGTCCGCTTCCAGGTGGCCATCATGATCGGGATACTGGTGTCCAGCCCGATTTGGCTGTATCAGGTCTTCGCATTCCTGGTGCCCGGCCTGAACGGGCGTGAACGCCGATACATCTTCGGATTCTTCTTCACGGCGGTGCCGCTGTTCCTCGCCGGCGCCTTCGTCGGGTGGCTCGTGTTGCCGCGGATCGTCAACCTCATGGTGAGTTTCGTTCCAGGTCAAGACACCAGCATCATCGATGCGAAGTACTATCTCGACTTCGTGATCAAATTGATTCTGGCGACCGGCATCGCCTTCGTGCTTCCCGTGTTCCTCGTCCTTCTGAACTTCATCGGGATCCTCTCGGCGAGGTCGATCCTCAGGGGATGGCGCTGGGCCGTCCTTGCGATCACGATCTTCACCGCGATCGCGACGCCGGCGGCCGACCCGTTCTCCATGTTGCTGCTCGCGTTCCCGATGGTCGTCCTGTACTTCGCCGCGTTCGGCGTCGCCGCCCTGCACGACCGCGCGATCGCACGCCGAGCTGACGCGCTGTCGGCCGAGCTGGCGGGCGCGTGACGCTCTCGCCAGCCGAACGCTACGCCGCGGCGCGCAGTGCTGCGAAGACGCGCCGCAACGCGCCACAGCTCGAGGATTTCCGCCGCAACCAGGAGTTCGAGCTGGACCCTTATCAGCTCGAAGCCTGCCGCTCGCTCGAAGAGGGCCACAGCGTGCTTGTGGCCGCGCCGACCGGCGCGGGCAAGACGATCGTGGCCGAGTTCGCCGTGCACCTCGCACTCGATGATCCGCGCGCGAAGGTCTTCTACACCACCCCGATGAAGGCGCTCAGCAATCAGAAGTTCAACGAGCTCGCCAACGAGCACGGAGCCAAGTCGGTCGGCCTGCTCACCGGCGACAGCAACATCAACAGCTCGGCGCGCGTGGTCGTCATGACCACCGAGGTGCTGCGCAACATGCTGTACGCCGACTCGCCGCTGCTCAAAGATCTCGCCTACGTGGTGATGGACGAGGTGCACTTCCTGGCCGACCGCTTCCGCGGCGCGGTCTGGGAGGAGGTCATCATCCACCTTCCACGCAACGTGAAGATGGTCTCGCTGAGTGCGACGGTCTCCAATGCGGAAGAGTTCGGCGACTGGCTGCAGGCCGTGCGCGGCGACACCGATGTGATCGTGTCGGAGGAGCGCCCTGTGCCGCTCGAGCAGCACGTGCTGGTGAGAAGCAAATTGCTCGACCTGTTCGACAGCTCGGCCGTCATCAACCTCGGCCCGGCGGCGACGAACCGGGTCAACCCCGAGCTCACCCGGATGGCCTCGTCCGGCGGCCGCTCGCCGCAGGGCGGTCGCGGCGGAACCTACCGCGGGGAGGGCGGAGGACGTCACCACCGCAAAGGACAGGGCGGCGCCGGGTCCGAGGGCAGCCGCGGGTCGGGTCTGGCCTCCGCGAGCGCGGGCTTCGATCGCGCCGACCGCGCGGAACGCCCCGAGGTCGCACGGATGCTCGAATCCAAGAATCTGCTGCCCGCGATCTTCTTCGTCTTCAGCCGAATCGGGTGCGACTCCGCCGTCCGACAGGTGGTTCGCTCGGACATCCGGCTCACCGAACGGGCCGAGCGGGAGGAGATCAGGGCCATCGTCGAAGAGCGCTGCCGCAGCATCCCGGATCAGGATCTCGGCGTGCTCGGCTACTGGGAGTGGCTCGAGGGGCTGGAGCGCGGCATCGCCGCACACCACGCTGGCATGCTGCCCGCGTTCAAGGAGGTCGTCGAAGAACTCTTCCAGCGCAAGCTGCTGAAGGTTGTCTTCGCGACCGAGACGCTCGCGCTCGGAGTCAACATGCCCGCACGCACAGTCGTGCTCGAGAAGCTCGAGAAGTTCAACGGCGAGTCCCGCGTGCCGATCACGCCGGGGGAGTACACCCAGCTCACCGGTCGTGCCGGGCGACGTGGCATCGACGTGGAGGGGCACGCGGTCATCCAGTGGGCAGCGGGCCTGGACCCGGCGGCCGTCGCCTCCCTCGCCTCGCGGCGCAGCTATCCACTGATCTCTAGCTTCCGACCGACGTACAACATGGCCGTCAACCTGATCGAGCAATTCGGTCGGGATCGCACCCGCGAGATCCTGGAGAGTTCGTTCGCGCAGTTCCAGGCCGACCGCGCCGTCGTCGACATGGCGCGTCGGGTGCGCGATCAGGAGGCGTCGCTCGCCAAATACGCGGAGGCGATGACGTGCCACCTCGGGGACTTCCAGGAGTACTCAGGGCTGCGCCGCGAACTCACCGACCTCGAGAAGAAGAACGCGCGCGCCGAAGGTCGCGGCGGCAGTGCGAACGGGGAGAGCCGCTCGGACCGCGACCGACGGCAGCGCCGCATCGCCGAGCTGCGCAAGCGCATGCGGGCACACCCCTGCCAAGCCTGCAGCGACCGAGAGGCGCACTCCCGCTGGGCCGAGCGCTGGTGGCGCCTGAAGCGCGAGACCGAGCAGTTGAGCTCGCAGATCCGCGGACGCACCGGCGCAGTCGCTCAGGTCTTCGACCGCGTGACCGACGTGCTGCTCGAACTGGGATATCTGGACTCGACCGAGGGAGTCGTGACG
>JALYHS010000111.1 GCA_030776385.1 Actinomycetota bacterium | reverse complement strand
TCTCTGAGCGTCGCGAGAAACCACCTACAGCTACACGTTGAAGCGGAACTCCACCACGTCGCCGTCGTGCATCACATAGTCCTTGCCCTCGATGCGGGCCTTGCCCTTTGCGCGGGCCTCGGCGATCGAACCGGTCTCCACGAGATCCGCGAAGGAAATGATCTCGGCCTTGATGAATCCGCGCTCGAAGTCGGTGTGGATGACACCGGCCGCCTGCGGGGCCTTGTCACCCTTGTGGATCGTCCAGGCCCGTGACTCCTTCGGACCGGCCGTCAGGTAGGTCTGCAGGCCGAGGGTGTCGAAGCCGATGCGAGCGAGCTGGTCGAGGCCGCTCTCCGTCTGGCCGGTGGACTCCAGGAGTTCGGCGGCGTCTGCGGGGTCGAGGTCCTTGAGTTCCGACTCGATCTTGGCGTCGAGGAACACAGCGTGAGCGGGGGCGACCAGCGCCGCGAGCGCCGCCATGCGCGCGGCATCCCGAAGCACCTCCTCGTCGACGTTAAAGACGTAGATGATCGGCTTCGCGCTCAGCAGGCCGAGCTCTTTCAGCAGGTCGAGCTCGATCTTCTTGTTGCTGACCAGCGGGGTGCCGGCGTTGAGTGCTGCCTGCGCGGCCATCGCGGCCTCGAGCACGGCGGGCTCGGCCTTTTTGCCTCGCACCTCCTTCTCGAGACGCGGGATGGCCTTCTCGAGGGTCTGCAGGTCGGCGAGCGCGAGCTCGGTCGTGATGGTCTCCAGATCGGATGCCGGGTTCACCGCGCCGGCGACGTGCACGACATCCGAGTCGGCGAAGCCGCGCACGACCTCGGCGATCGCGTCGGCCTCGCGGATGTTGGCGAGGAACTGGTTGCCGAGCCCCTCCCCCTCGCTCGCCCCCTTCACGATGCCGGCGATATCGACGAAGCTCACCGTCGCGTGCACGATGCGCTCGCTGGAGAAGAGCTCGCTGAGGGTGTCGAGACGTTTGTCCGGGAGGTTCACGATGCCGACGTTGGGCTCGATCGTGGCGAACGGGTAGTTCGCGGCGAGCACGTCGTTCTTGGTGAGCGCGTTGAAGAGGGTGGACTTGCCGACGTTGGGCAGTCCGACGATGCCGATGGTGAGTGCCACGGGGATCAAGCGTACCGGCGGCGGGACCGTGGCCGGATCGTGACCGGACACGCGTGGGAAGGGGTTGCGGCACGTGAGCGTCCTTCACTAGCGTGAACGAGCACGCCCAATGAGGCGGCAGCCGACACAGGAAAGGAGTACGGCACATGATGACGAACACGACCACCGCGTTTATCGCATTCGTCGGGAAGATCCCGACCTCCGCCGGCTTCGTCGGCGCCCTCACCGCTCGAAACGAGTAGCGCTTCTGCGCCACCGTTCTCGACGGTGGCGACGCTCTCGTAGCCCGACCTGATCCCGGCGCCGTTCTCTTCAGTTCGGCGGATGCCCAGGTCACGCCCCGTCACCGACCCGCCTTCGCGCGTGGCCGGCACCCCGTCGCCACGAGCGACGGCTCTGAAGGAGCCCAGGCACCCCTGCGCTCCACGCACTCACGATGAGGACATCCCGATGAATGACACTGCGACACCTCGCACGGTGGAGACGCCGCGTGGTCCGCTCCATCCGCCCCAACCGATCCCTCAGCAGTACCTTCCTCAACCGGCTCGTCGCGTCGGTCTTCTGGACCGCGCGGCGCTGCACCTGGGGCTGGCGCTCATCCGCTGGGGTCGGCGGCCCGACCCGGAACCCGCGCGCCTCGAGCGCCGAGCCACCCGGATCGAACGCGCTCTGCATGCCATCGAGCAGGACACTCTGCTCGAGCGCATGCGAGCCGAGCTGGCCGACTGCGCCGGTCCGCGCCGACTCGGATGAGTCGACGGATCGCGGCATCAGCGGCACCCAGACCCGCCGTCGGACCTCACGTCTGGCGGCGGGTCGCACCCCCGGTGTCGGACCCGCGTGCGAGAGTCACCACGTGCCCCTCGATTTCACCGCCATCGACTTCGAAACGGCCAACGGCTCCCCGGCCAGCGCCTGCTCGGTCGGGTTGGTGAAGGTGCGCGATGGCCAGGTCGTCGACCGGATCGGGTGGTTCATCCAGCCGCCGTTCGGGCACGACCACTTCGTCGACTGGAACATCCGCATCCACGGGATCACGCCCGAGATGGTTGTGGATGCCCCGAGTTGGACCGAGCAGTTGGTCGATCTGATGGCTTTCGCCGAGGATGATATCCTGGTCGCCCACAACGCTGGCTTCGACATGGGCGTCATCAAGGCGGCCTGCGCGGCGACCGGAATCGCGACCCCGAGCTACGCATACATGTGCAGCCTGCAGCTGGCGCGCAAGACGTACACGCTCGACTCGTACCGCTTGCCGATGGCGGCGCTGGCAGCCGGCTTCGACGATTTCGCGCATCACGATGCGGTCGCCGATTCCGAGGCATGCGCCGCGATCATGATCCACGCCGCTGACCGCTGGGGTGCGATCGATCTGGTCGAGCTGTCCGGGTTGGCGGGGGTCAGGCTGAGCGCGACCGTGCCCGTCGCGGCGGCCGCCGCTGGTTGAGCCTGTCGAAACCGGCTGCCGCTGGTTGAGCCTGTCGAAACCGGTTCACCCCCGCTGGTTTCGACGAGCTCAACCAGCGAACGACGACGAGTGCCGTTTCACAGTTTCGCGGCGTGTGAGTCGTGAATCGGCACCCGTCGCGGCGGGCGGCACGATTAGCCTCGAGAAATGGATGACGCACGAGAGATCTGGGACGTCATCGTCGTGGGCGCTGGGCCGGCAGGGTCCACGGCGGCCCGGGTTGCCGCGGAGGCGGGCGCGCACGTCCTGCTGATCGATCGGGCGAAGTTCCCGCGCTACAAGACGTGTGGCGGCGGCATCACGGGTCGATCGCTGCGGGCGATGCCGGATGCCGCGCGCGCGACCTTCGAAGCCGACGTCACCGACTTCGGGCTGAGCCGTGAGGGCGCCGACCGGATGATGCTGCACGCCGACGCGCCGTTCCTCGGGATGGTGCAGCGTGAGCGCTTCGATCAGGCGCTGGTGGATGCCGCGGCGGCCGTCGGCGTGGAGTTCCGGGACTCGACGGCGATGCGTGGCCTGGAGGAGGTGGCCGACGGTGTCCGGCTGCGGTTGGACGAGGAGGAGCTTCTCGCGCGGGTGGTCGTCGGCGCCGACGGCTCGAGTGGACGCACCAGCGCGTACGTGGGCGTCGAGTTCGCGGCATCCGATCTCGGACTCGAGGTGGAGGTCGAGGCGATCGATCACGAGTGGACATCGACGGCGCTATTCGACTGGGGGAAAGATGCGGGGGCATACGGCTGGCTCTTCCCGAAGCACGACTCCCTCACGATCGGCGTCATCCAGCGCACCGGCCTGCCGGACGCCACGCGCGCCTATCTCGAGCTCTGGCTCCGGCAGCTCGGTCTCGCGGGTGCGACGCGGCTGCGCGAGTCCGGCCATCTGACGCGCTGGCGG
>JALYHS010000110.1 GCA_030776385.1 Actinomycetota bacterium | reverse complement strand
CAGGCTCACGTGGAGCCCGTCGACGCGGGGCTGCCCGTGCTCGCGGCGGCAGTCCGGGCAGGTTGCGGTGACCATGACCCGCTCGAGCTCGCGACCGGTGAGTTCCGCAGTGAGCTCACGCAGCAGCATCCGGCCGGTCAGAAAGTCCTCGGGATGCGGATCGAACGTGAGTCGGGAGGTCTCAGGGGCTGTGAGCAGCAAAAGTGCTCGCGTTCGACGATCACCGAACAACGGTGACATGTCGAAGCGGAGCGCAGGCTGCACGCTCCGATTCTCCCGGGTCGCGACCTCCCGCGAGCGCGCCGCCAACTACTTCGCCGCGGCGGATGGCTTGGTTCCAGTGCGCCTGCTTGCCCTGATTGGCCAACCCGATCTTCTCGCGGCGCCACCTTCTCCCAGGTGCCATCAAGGGTGCAGCCGCCGCCCTACTAGGCGGATTACGTTCCGTCAAGGGACTCGAAGGGTCGACACCGCGCGCGAATATTTTTCACTCGCTCTCCCGCGGTGTCGACGCACCTGTCCCGGTAGCCGAGGGGCCGCGGGGGAGTACAGGGGCCGGGGATCCCGGGACTCCTACTGCTGCGTGGTCTCCGGCCCCCCGAGCCCTTTACACAACCCGAACCTTTCTCTTATACGACTCCAATGCGCGAGTTGTTCATTGAGTTATGACCCTTTTTCGAGTTGGCCAGGAGCACATCTCGGCGCATGCGTTGCCGATCCTCGTGCAGGGCGTCGGGTCGCCCCTGGTCGTCATCCCGGGGCTGGACGGTGGCTTCGGGATGCCGACCGGCCTCAGTCGGCTGATCAGCGAACTCGAAATCGTCGGCCTGTCGAGCGCAGCGCGCGTATGGCGGATCGGTCGGCACCCGGGGCTCAGGATCGGGACATCCATCTCAGAACTCGCCGACGCATACGCCACCCTGATTCGAGCGACGTTCACGGGCCCCGTCGACGTGGTCGGCGTGTCGACGGGAGGCAGTATCGCCTTGCAGCTGGCGGCCGACCATCCGGAACTGGTCCGCCGGTTGGTGATGGTGTCGTCGGCTCACCGGCTCGGCGACCACGGTCGTGAGACTCAGCGGGCCGTTGCGGACCTGCTGGCGCGAGGTCACGCGCGCCGAGCATCCGCCCTGCTCCTGTCAAACGCCGCGGTAACGGCGCCCGCACGCGTCATTCTTGCGATGATCGGGTGGCTCGCATCGGGACTCGTGGTCGGGCGGCACAGCGAGGATCTTCGGATTCTGCTCGACGCCGAGGACACCTTCGACGTGACGGATCGCCTCCCGTCGATGCGGACGCCCACGATGATCGTCGCCGGAAGCCACGACCGGTTCTACTCGCGGGCGCTGTACGAGGAGTTCGCGCACTCGCTCCCGGATGCGTCGCTCCGGCTCCGTCGCTCCGGACACCTGACCATGCACGGAGATCGCCGCCTGGCGCGGGCTGTGCTCGCGTTCTTTCGCTGACGAATCGACGGTTTGAAGCCGGGGGTTTGCGGTCTGCGGTCTGCGGTCTGAGGGTGTGACCCTCTTCCGCAGGGCCTGCGACCCATCCAGATCTGGGTGCGGGACGTACGCTCGGCGCGTTGTGCTGACGAGGCGCGGCGGCAGTCAGGGCTGGTGACCGACGCCGATGCACCGTCCGCCGATCAGGCCTTTGTCGACGCGATCTCGGCGAACTGGGAGGAGTGAAGCGCGGAGAGATCTGGCTGCTCGCAGGTGGCGCCGCTGCATCCAAGCCACGGCCCGCTCTGATCGCTCAAGACGACCCCTTCGAGACGGCGGACGACACTTCGGGCATCAGACAGGCCAGCTTCTCGGCATCGCCGGTTGACCGATGACGACTTTGACAGATGGCGCTGTGACAGGCCAGAGCGAGCCCATCGTCAGTGGCATTCGGTCAGCGGTGGACGAGTCCAAATGCAGCACATCCCACGCCAACGAGCCACCACGGCAGTCAACGAAACCGGACGAAATAGGCCAAGCGACACGTGGGCGGGCCTTTGCGAGGCGGGGCCGCCATGCTGCTGGAATCGGTGTTGGAACACCGTGCCGACGGCCCTGCCTCTTTGGCTCACGCTCCCTGGGCTACTCGAGGAGATTCACCCGATACGCCGTGCGCCACAGCATGAAGCTATGTTTCTTCCGCAAGCCGACTCAAGGGGTTGACTTCATCGCCAGGGTGTGTCGAGCGCGCTCGATGACGAAGCCCGCGTCCAAAGGATCCTCGACCTCTCAGGAGGAAGGGCCTCATGCTGCCAACGGCATGCCTACCGCGGCAGCGGCGTGGCCTCGGTGTCGGGCGGTTCGGGAATCACGCGAAGCCCACCCGGGCTGTTCGAGAGCTGCGCGAGTTGCTCGACCCAGGCGCGGTTGAGGCGCGGCTCACGGCTTCCCGAGAAGTCGAATTGGAGCGGGATCGTCGGGTGCACCCAGATCGAGCTGTGGCCACTCCCGGAGGCCGCCGTATATTCCCACGAAAAAGTGAAACTCTCGCCTCGGCGCACTTTCGACAGAATGACGACCTTCAGATGAGCGAGCACGCGGTCATCGAATTCGACAGTGGTCGAGGGGGTCCCGTAGATGAACTTGCCCATCGCTATTGCCCCAACCCCTCGTCGAGTTCGGCCATGATCGCGTCGATATCCTGAGCAGTTCGCCCCGCATCGCCATTTTGCTCAACCACGCCAATGATGCCCACCTGGGGGATCTCCGGCACGGGGAAGCGACGGGCCTCGTCGTCGGCGCTGACGCCGTCGACATTCGCGACATCGAACTGACTGGCCGGGCCTAGCAAAATCGTGTGAAGGGACGTCTCGCCGTTGTCCTCGAGTACCGGGATCTCGACTGTCACACTGCTTTCGGCCCCTGCCACGCTGGTCGTGTAGTCAAGGAGTGCGGCCGTGATCGCATCGCCCGTGACCAGGGAACCGCCACTGAAGGTAATGCGCTTCATAGGACGACATTAGCCCGTCCGGGTTCCTTGTCCTGAGGTATCACCTGTGCGACCACACTGCCGTCCGGCGTCAGAGTTTCGCCGCTCGTTAGTCTTCGAAGTAGCTCTGCTAACGCGCGGTTCGGTTCGACTGGCCACCGACAGGCGCGAGAGCAATCTCCCTGACCCAGGTGCGCATGAGATGTGCAAGGTTGGCGGCAAGCACACCTTCGTCCCTCGCAAGAGCCGAATGAGGGGCCAGAATCTGCGGCAAGATTCGTGGTTCCGGGCGCTCCGTTGCCGTCATCGACGGTACCTGCCAATTCCTGACTCCTGATCCAGACGTCGGTCGAAGACTCTCTCTTCACCCGGTTCCGGAGCAGCTCGCACCAGATGTGTCACTGCGTCGTGAAGCGTCTCGAATGTCGTCCATCGGAATCCGCTGTGGATCTCCATCAACTCCACACCGTGCTCGACCTCATCGATGCACCCGATAACTGGACGGTTGTGGCCGAGACCGACGCGTCTTACAAGCCAGCCATAGTGGGGCAAGCGTTCGAGGTCGAGGCCGTGTTCCTCGCAGAATATTGACTCGTTCTCGAACCAATCGCACGTCTCTGGGACGGGGACCGTGCTCACGCTTTTCTCCTGTACTCGGTGCGGGTAGATCGTCGCCAGGGCTGGAGCAACTTCTGCGAACGGTACGCCGGGAAAGAGTCTCTGCCCAGGCCTTGACAAAGGCGAGGAGAGCACGGCCGGCGGAGCTAGCCGGTTGTGTCAATAACTTCCCGTGTTTGCACGAAGGTTGCGGGAGACTTGCAGGGGATGAGAGCGTTCCAAGGCTGAAAACGCCCCAAAACCCCTGTGTTTCCGGGCTACTTGGAAGTGCGGAAAAAGTGAAACTCGAACCCACATTTACGCCCCGTGGGTCTGTGTGCAGAAGAGCCCGAAATTCCAGGGTTTCTCACGTTGCCGTGATCACACAGAACCGCCCTCGATCATGACGTTTGTGGGGGATCTGTGGGGGATTCTGCGCAGCGTGGTCAGCGCTGGA
>JALYHS010000109.1 GCA_030776385.1 Actinomycetota bacterium | reverse complement strand
TGCGCCCGAGTCGGGGAAAGGCTGAAGAAGGAGACGCGATGACCGCCGAAAAGGTACGACCTCTCGACGGGATCCTCGTTCTCGATTTCAGCCAGTTCCTTGCCGGCCCGGTGGCCGCCATGCGTCTGGCCGACCTGGGTGCGCGTGTCATCAAGATCGAGCGGCCCGGAGTCGGAGACATCGGGCGCACCCTCGCTTTCGCCGGGAAGTCGGCCGACGGCGACACGATCTCGTTTCACGCCATGAACCGCAACAAGGAGAGCGTCGAGGCCGACCTCAAGAGTGCCGGCGATCTGACGTGGGTGACGAGCCTCGTGGCGCGGGCCGACGTTCTGATCCAGAACTTCCGTCCGGGGGTCATGGAGCGTATCGGACTCGACTACGACTCCGTCCACGAACTCAACCCCTCCCTGGTGTACGCCAGCGCGACGGGCTACGGCGACACCGGGCCGTGGCGCGATCGCCCCGGCCAGGACCTGCTCGCCCAATCGGTGTCGGGGATGCCGTGGCTGAGCGGTTCACGCGACGACGGACCGGTGCCCGTCGGCCTGTCCATCGCCGACCACCTCATGAGCTGCCACATCGCCCAGGGAGTCACCGCCCTGCTCGTGCGCCGCTTTCGCACGGGCGAGGGGGGCCACGTGCTGACGAGCCTTCTCGAGGCGATGCTCGACCTGCAGTTCGAGCTGCTCAGCACGCACCTCAACGACTCCCGCGTGACGGTCGAACGCGGTGGCCCGCACTCTGCTCATGCTTTCCTGTCGGCTCCGTACGGGACCTATCCCACGAGCGACGGCTACCTCGCGCTGGCGATGAATCCGGTCGACCGGATCGGTGACCTGCTCGGCATTGCGGAACTCGCGGCGATGGTGGATCCCGACAGCTGGTGGAGCAACCAGGATGCGATCTCCGAGTTGCTGGCTGCCCACCTCGCACTCCAGACGACGGAGCACTGGCTGGCGATCCTGGACCCGGCGGACGTCTGGTGCGCCCCCGTCCTCACCCTCGAACAACTCGTCGCGCACGACGGCTTCGCGGCCATCGGCATGACCCAGCAGATCACGCGCTCTCCGCTCGGCTCGGCGCCCGCCGTGACGCTGACCACGACGCGAAGTCCGCTTCGCATCGACGGGGAGCCGCTCACGGGCTCCCGTCCGTCTCCACGCCTGGGCGAGCACACGGCATCCATCCGTGCCGAGTTCGCGCCGCCGCCGTCGGCCGCGTCATGACCACCGTGCTCACGGGGATGACGTGGGAGCACGCGCGTGGCTATGGGAGCGTCGTCGCGGCCGCCGCCGCGTACCGCGAGGTGCGACCGGACGTCGAGGTGAACTGGGAGTTCCGATCGCTGCAGGCCTTCGCCGATCACCCGATCGAAACGCTCGTCGAGCGCTACGACCTCCTCGTCATCGATCATCCGCACATTCCTCACGCCGCCGAACAGGGGCTGTTCGCGCCGCTGGATGCCGTCGGTCACGACGAGGACCTCGCGACGCTCGCCACCCAGTCGGTGGGGCGATCCTTCGAGAGCTACTCCCACCTGGGGCACCAGTGGGGGCTTGCGACCGACGCCGCCGCGCAGGTCGCGGCCTACCGTCCCGATCTCATCTCGGAGCCACCGCGCGACTGGGCGGCTGTGCTCGAGCTCGCCCGCGCCGGACGGGTGCTCTGGCCGGGCAAGCCGATCGACGCATTCTCGAGCCTCGTCACGCTGTCGAGCAACGCGGGTGGCCAGCCGATGAACGGCGACGGGCTCTTCCTGCCGGACGAGGAGGCGCTCGCCGCTCTCGAGATTCTGCACGAGCTGGCGGCCAACGTGCCGGCCGACAACCTGTCGCTGAATCCCATACAGGTCGCCGACGCCCTCACCACCGGCGACCGATTCGCATACTCGCCGCTCCTGTTCGGCTACACGAACTACGCGAGGGCCGGCTTTCGCGCGAATCGCCTTCGCTACGTCGACATCCCAAGCGGCCGTCGTGGGGTCGCGGGTTCCCTGCTGGGCGGTGCCGGCATTGCGGTGTCGGCGCGAACGAACTCGATGGCCGCCGCGATCGACCACGCGTTCTGGCTGGCATCCGCGCCGGTGCAGGCGGGCGTGTACTTCGACGGCGGAGGCCAGCCGGGCAACTCGGTCGCCTGGGACGACGACCGCACCAACGAACAGACGCTCGACTTCTTCCGCGGCACGCGCGCGACCCTCGAGGGGGCATATCTGCGCCCGCGCACCTCGAACTACATCGAGCTCCAGGATCGGCTGTCACCGATCGTCACCCAGACGCTGGCCGGCGAACTCTCCGACCGGGAGTGCGTCCGACAGTTGAACGAGCTGACCGAAGCCCACACCGGAGGATCCTGATGCTGACCGTTGACCGCTGGTACGAAGACTTCCAGGTGGGCGAGAGCAGACGCTCCGTCGGCAGAACCATCACCGAGGCCGACATCGTGCTGCACGCCGGGCAGACCGGCGACTTCTTCCCTCATCACATGGATGCCGAATGGGCGGCCACGCAACCCATCGGACAGCGGATCGCTCACGGCACCCTGATTCTCTCCCTCGCCGTCGGAATGACCGCGGGCGACATCAATCCGCAATCGATGAGCTACGGATACGACCGGATTCGATTCATCTCGCCGGTCTTCATCGGGGACACCATCACCGTCACAGCCGAGATCACTCAGATGAGCGACCATGCCAAGCAGCCGCACGCCTTCGGCTACGTGCACGAACTCGTCACGGTCACCAATCAACGCGACCAGACGGTCATGGTTCTGACCCATCTGTACCTCGTGAACAAGCGCCAGAGCCGGTCATAGGCTGGGCACGTGCCGACTCTGAGCGACGTCGCGGCCCTGGCGGGCGTCTCCGTCTCGGCGGTGTCTCGAGTGC
>JALYHS010000108.1 GCA_030776385.1 Actinomycetota bacterium | reverse complement strand
CGGCCGCCAACCCGCGCGGAGCTCAGGGGTACGCGGTCGGCCGCTAGTTGCGGCTGGGGTCGGTTACCTCCGCATCACAGAGTGTGTGCCCTTTAAACAGCGTTCAGACCGAGCATTGATGGCAGCTGCGCCAAAGTAGTTATCTCGGCGTCAGGGATCGACGCGTTCACGGAGCGCACCGATCCCGTCCGGTTGATCCAGACCGTGGGGAGACCGGCACCCGCTGCACCCGCGACGTCGGCCACCAGGTTGTCACCCACATGGACGACTTCGGACGCTGGGAGCTCGAGCGCGGCGAGGGCGATCTCGAAGAGGCGCGAGTGGGGCTTCGCGACGCCGATTTCGCCGCTGATCCCGACAAAGGCGAAGCGTTCGGGACCGAGGATTTCTACCTTCGCGCGCTGCGCTGAGGAGGAGCCATTGGTGACGATCCCGAGCAGAACCCCTGCCGTGCGCAGCGCGTCCAGCGCCGGGAGCGCATCCTCGAACGGTCGCGTGGCCGCGGCGAGCGCGACGTTGTGGTCATGGGCGACCCGCGCCGCGAACCGCTCGGGCTCGGCCACGCCGAGATCGGCGAGCGCGCGCGTCCAAACAATAGTACTCAGGCCGAGGTCGTCGAGCTCGCCAAGGATCCAGAGCGGTTCGAATTCGTACCAGGTGCGTGCCCAGGCGGCGCCGTTCGCCCGCGCGAGCGTGTGTGGGTCTAGCTCGAGTTCGGGATGCCGTACCGCGAACGCCGCACTCACCGCGGAAGTAGAACTGATCAAGCCCGCACCGTCGATGAGCGTCTCGTCGAGGTCGAGGAGGACGGCTCGTGGCGGGTTCCGAAGTGTCACCGATCAAGGCTAACGGCGGTTCACCGGCCCGTTGTCGGACCTCGCTGCGACACTGACGACATGGATCCGCTCGTCTTTCTCCTGATCGGCTTGGTCGTCGGCGTCGTGCTCGGTGTGGTCATCGGCGCGCTGCTTGCGCGCTCACGTGCCGCGGGCATATCGGTGTCGCCCGCGGTTGCCGACCCCGCGATCCTGGAGGCCCGTCACGGGCAGCTCCTCGCCGAGCTGCGTGAGCAGGAGGCTGCGGCGCGCGCCGAAGTCAGCTCGCAACTGGCCGCCGCGGATGCGAGCTTGGCCGGGCTGCGCGAGCAGCTGACTGTGGCGCAGCAGCAGTATCGCGATCTGCTCGAGCGTGAGCGCCTGGAGGCTCAGAAGCGCGCCGACGCGGAACGCGACGAGAGCAAGGTGCTGCAGGCGCTCGCTCCCGTCAAAGAGACGCTGTCGAACATGCAGCAGAAGGTCACCGAGCTCGAGACCCAGCGCTCGCAGCAGCACGGCGAGCTGAGCCAGCAGCTGAAGACGGCGACCGAGTCCGAGGAGCGGCTGCGCGCGACGGCCGAGTCGCTCGCCTCCGCCCTGCGCAACAACGCGACGCGCGGCGTCTGGGCGAGACGCAGCTGCGCACCCTGGTCGAGTCCGCTGGGCTGGTGAACCGGGTGGATTTCACCGTGCAGTCGACGATCGAATCCGAGAGTGGCACGCGCCGCCCGGATATGGTCATCAACCTGCCGGGCGGCAAGTCGATCCCGGTGGACGCGAAGGTGCCGTACAACTCTTACATCGAGGCGAGCGCGATCCCGGCGTCGGCGACCGGTGACCAGGAGGCGGCTCGCGGTCGCCTGCTGGCGGCGCATGCCAAGCAGGTCAAGAGCCACGTGGATGCTCTGGCCTCCAAGACCTATTGGACGGGCTTGGCCGCCAGCCCCGACTTCACGATCGCATTCATCCCGAACGAGCCGCTCCTGGCCGCCGCGATGGAAGCCGACCCGAACCTCATGGAGTACGCGTTCTCGAAGCGCATCATCCTGGCGAACCCGGTGACCCTGTGGGCTCTGCTGAAGACGATCGCGTTCACCTGGCAGCAGGACGTGCTCACCGAAGACGCGAAGAAGCTGTTCGACCTCGGCAAGGAGCTGTACTCACGGCTCGCCACCCTCTCTGAGCATGCGGACAAACTGCGCCGCTCGATCGAATCGACGGTGACCAGTTACAACAACTTCGCCAGTTCGCTCGAACAGCGAGTGCTCGTCACGGCGCGCAAGCTGGACGGGCTCGACGAGTCGAAAGTGATCGGTACTCCCGGGCAGGTGGACGAGCGTCCGAAGCAGTTGAGCCAGCCCGAGTTCGTGCTCAGCGAACTGGCCGCGCTCGACGAGACCGGCATCGGCCGCGACCAGCTCGACCTCGGGCTCATCGCCGCGGCGACCTCGACCGACGACCTCGACGCGAAGCGCAAGCGCGCCTAAGGTCAGTCGAGGCCGTCAGTCGAGGCCGTCAGTCGACGGCCTCGCTCACCTCGAGTTCGTCGATCGCTGAGCGGGCGAGCGCGGCGGCCGAGGGCTGCAGCACGCGCGGCGACTCAACGGCGGACTCGGCATCCACGGGCGCCGCGAACTGCGCCTCGTAGAGCCGCGAGTACGCCCCGTGCTTCACCAGCAGCTCGTCGTGGGTGCCCTGCTCCACGATCGTGCC
This sequence comes from Actinomycetota bacterium, assembly GCA_030776385.1. GTDB lineage: Bacteria > Actinomycetota > Actinomycetes > Actinomycetales > Microbacteriaceae > Lysinimonas. The sequence goes on along the minus strand of JALYHS010000108.1, from coordinate 1,800 downwards.
GTTCTCCATCACCAGAATGAGGTCGGCATCCCGGATCGTCGAGAGCCGATGGGCGATCACGAAACTGGTGCGGTCCTTGCGCAGCGCGTTCATCGCTCGCTGCACGAGCAGTTCCGTGCGGGTGTCGACCGAGCTGGTCGCTTCGTCCAGGATCAGCACGCTCGGCCGTGCGAGGAAAGCCCGGGCAATGGTGATGAGCTGCTTCTCGCCCGCGCTCACGTTGTCGCCTTCATCATCCAGCAAGGTGTCGTATCCGTGGGGCAGCGAGTGCACGAAACGGTCGACGTACGCTGCCTCCGCGGCCTCGACGACGTCCTCCTCGCTGGCACCTGGACGTCCGTAGCCGATGTTGTCGCGGATCGATCCCTGGAACAGCCAGGTGTCCTGCAACACCATGCCCGTGCGCGAACGGAGGTCGGCCCGTGTCATGTCGGCGATGTCGACACGGTCGAGGGTGATGCGCCCGCCGTCCAGTTCGTAGAAGCGCATGATCAGGTTCACGAGCGTCGTTTTGCCAGCGCCGGTCGGGCCGACCACGGCGATCGTCTGCCCAGGTTGGGCGACGAGCGACAGGTCGGTGATCAGCGGCTTCTCGGGGTCGTAGGAGAACGACACGTGCTCGAACTCGAGCCGTCCGGTGTGGGTCTTCGGCGACTGGGCGGGTGCGGCATCCGGAGTTTGCTCGCTCGCGTCGAGCAGCTCGAACACGCGCTCGGCGCTCGCCACGCCCGACTGCAACAGGTTCGCCATCGAGGCAAGCTGGGACAGCGGCTGAGTGAACTGGCGGGAGTACTGGATGAACGCCTGCACGTCACCGATGCTCATCGAGCCCCCCGCGACCATCAGGCCGCCGACCACCGCGATCGCCACGTAGATCAGGTTGCCGATGAACATCGTCGCCGGCATGATCAAGCCGCTCACGAACTGTGCGCCGAAGCTCGCCTGGAAGAGCTCAGCGTTCTTCGCCTCGAAACGCGCCTCGACCTCCTTGTGACGGCCGAACACCTTCACCAGGGCGTGGCCGGTGTAGCCCTCCTCGATCTGCGCGTTGAGCGCGCCGGTGTGTGCCCACTGCGCCACGAACTGCTTCTGGGATCGTTTGCCGATCACCGTGGTGATGGCGAGTGTCAACGGGACCGTGATCAGCGCAACCAGCGCCAGGAGCGGGGAGATGATGAACATCATCACGAGCACGCCGATCACCGTCAACGCCGAGATGACGAGCTGACCCATCGTCTGCTGCAGGCTCTGCGAGATGTTGTCGATGTCGTTCGTGACCCGGCTCAGCACTTCGCCGCGCGAGGTCTTGTCGAAGTAGGTCAGCGGCAGACGATGAATCTTCGCCTCGACGTCCCGGCGCAGTCGGTACACCGTGCGCTGGGTGACACCGTTGAGTAGGTAGCCCTGCAGCCAACTGAAAACCGACGCGAACACGTAGAGCAGCAGCACCCCGCCGAGCACGAGTTGCAGCGAGGCGAAGTCGATGCCCTGACCCGGACGCAGATCCACCGAGTTCAGCAGGCCGGCGATCTGACCCTGCCCCTTGGCCTTCAACTCCGCGATGATCTGGGCTTTGGTGACCCCGGCCGGGAACTGCTTGGAGAAGTATCCGGCGAAGATGATGTCGGTGGCCTGGCCGAGGATCTTCGGGCCGAGCACGCTGAGGGTCACGCTTGCGGCACCGAGCAGCAGCACGCCCACGAGCATGGCGCGCTCGGGGGCGAGACGACCGATCAGGCGCTTGGCCGATGGTCCGAAGTTCAGTGCCTTTTCGGCGGGCATCCCCATCATGCCGCCCAT
>JALYHS010000107.1 GCA_030776385.1 Actinomycetota bacterium | reverse complement strand
GTGTTCATGAGGCCGACGGCGACGGCAAGGAAGGCGAACACCTGGAACCAGAGCAGCGAGCCGGCGGAGTCGCCGTTCGGGATGCCGCGCAACGCCAGAAGCGACGGCGTCGCCAGCCCGAGCTTCAACACGGCCGCGCGCGCCACGGACCCGCTGAACTCGGTGGCGACCGCGGACGCGCTTCCCGCCGCCAGAACGGCGATCGCGAGCACCCAGATCGCGAGCGTGACGCGGTCGCGGCGGGCCTGGAGCGCGAGGAGGCGGATCATGCCGACGCCCCGAGCGCCACCCGATTGTCGTAGTGACGCAGGAAGAGTTCTTCGAGCGACGGTGGTGTGACGGTGAGAGCGGTGACCCCCGCGGCGGTGAGAACGGCGAGGACCGGGGTCATGGCATCCGTGTCGACGTCGAAGACGAGTCGCCCGGCCTCCTGGTGCAGGTCGTGGACGCCGGACATCGCCGCGAGTTGCTCGGCCGTCGCCCGTGTCTCGACGTGGAAGCTCGTGCGCGTCAGGTGACGCAACTCGGTCAGCGAGCCGGACTCGACGGCCCGTCCCGCGCGCACGATCGTGACCCGTTGGCAGAGCTGCTCCACCTCGCTCAGGATGTGGCTCGAGAGCAGCACGGTCGCGCCCTCGCCGCGTACACGCTCCACCTCGCCGCGGAACACCTCCTCCATCACGGGATCGAGCCCGCTTGTCGGCTCGTCGAAGAGGTACAGCTCGGCGCGGCGCGCGAATGCCGCGACCAGCGCGACCTTCTGCCGGTTGCCCTTCGAGTAGCCGCGGCCGCGCTTCGTGGGATCCAGCTCGAAGTCGCGCAACAGTCGGGCGCGCAGCTCGGGATCGGCTCCGCCGCGCAGTGCGCAGAGCAGGTCGATCGTCTGGCCACCGCTCAGGTTGGGCCACAGGCTCACATCGCCGGGGACGTATGCCAGCTCGCGGTGGATCGCCACGGCATCCCGCCACGGATCCCTGCCCAGCACCCGCGCCGAGCCCCCGCTCGCCCGCAACAGGCCGAGCAGCACGCGGATCGTCGTGGACTTGCCCGACCCGTTCGGGCCGAGGAAGCCGTGCACCTCGCCCGACTGCACCATCAGGTCGAGGCCGTCGAGGGCCCGCACCCGTCCGAAGGTCTTGATGAGGCCGCTGGCCTCGATCGCCGTGCTCATGAGCGCACCATACGCTTCCCCTGGCACAGCTACGCCGTGGGCGCGTGCGCGGGTTGCCCGGCATGGGCGGCCAAGGAGCCGACTCGTTACATCGACGTTACGGGCGAGGGATTGACTCGCCGCATGGTTCTTCTCGTCGCACCCGTGCTTGCCGCCACCCTCGCTCTGGGTTCTCTGGCCGTTCCTGGGGCCTTCGCCGCTCCGGGCGTCGCGCCCCTCGCCGATCCGGTGCCGATCGCGCTCCCGGTGAGTGTGCAGTTGTCCCTCATCGCCTCCCCTGCATACGCCGAGACGTCGACTCAGGTTCAAGCCGTGGTCATGACCCGTCTGGGCTCGGGCCCAGCGGGGACGGTCAACTTCTCCGTCGAGGGCAGCAGCGCCTCCGTCGGGTCCACGGTCAACACCGCCACCCACACGGCGATCGCCACGATCGGCCTGTTCACCACCGGCCCGATCACCGTGGATGCGAACTTCGTGCCCAGCGGCGGGTCGACGGTGACGGCATCCGCGACCCAGAAGTTCCAGATCGTCGGAATGCCCGCCAATCTCCTGGTCTTCGTCCCGAGCACGGCGGCCTCCGGATCGACGGTGCCCCTCTCCGTGACGATCAACACCGAGGGGCAGCCGTATCCGGCCGACGGGCATCTGGATGTGTTCGTCGACTCCTCGGGAACTCGCGCGGGCTACTGCGTCCCGGCGCCCAACCCGCTCGCGTTGGGATACCCGTGCAAGGGAACGATCCCGGCACCCGCCGCCGGCACGCACACCCTGCACCTCGTGCTGAACGATTCGCCGTACTACGCCGGAAGTGCGAGCGCGCCACTCGTGGTCAGTGCTCCCGCCGCGGCCGCTGCGGCACCGAGCACCGCGAAGTCGGGGGGCGGCGGCACAGGCTC
>JALYHS010000106.1 GCA_030776385.1 Actinomycetota bacterium | reverse complement strand
AACGGTGTCGTCGGACGAGCGGACGAGCCCGGGGACCGCGAGCCCGACACCCACCACGCGTCGATCTGCCAGCTCTGCCGCCAGCTCGGTGAGGACCTCGGCGAGGATCGTTGCGGTCTCTTGCGGGGTGACCGGATGATCGACCTCGCGTCGTACGCGTCGATCCACCCGCGCACCCAACCCGACGATCCCGACGGTGATCGCGTCGACTTCGGGGTTCACGGCAATCGCGACCGTGCCCGGGTGCGGCGTGACCACCGGGGACGGCCTGCCGACTCGGTTGGTGGATTCGGGACTGTTCTCCACCACGAGCTGCAGCTCGACGAGCTCGCCGACGAGCGCCGCGACGGTGGAGCGGTTCAGCCCGGTGAGGTGCGTGATCTGCGAGCGTGACGCGCCTCCTGTGCGGTGCACGAGCCCGAGCACCGCCGAGAGGTTGCCACGGCGCACTCCGTCGAGGTTGCGTCCGAGGCCGGGCACGCGTCCGGCCATTTCCCCTGTCACGCCGCAACTGTATCCTTGCCGCGCCGGGACATGACGTAATATGTTGTGTAAACCAACAATCAATGACGACTGAAAGCAGAAGCACCGTGGTCACTCCCACCCCGACCCCCGCCGACAAGTTCTCCTTCGGCCTCTGGACCATCGGCTACAACGGCGCAGACCCGTTCGGCGGCCCGACGCGAGCGCCCATGGACATCGTCCACGTCGTCGAGAAGCTCAAAGAGGTCGGCGCATATGGCCTCACCTTTCACGACGACGACCTGTTCGCCTTCGGCTCCTCCGATGCCGACCGCCAGAAGCAGATCGACCGCCTCAAGGGCGCCCTCTCCGACACCGGCCTGATCGTTCCGATGGTCACCACCAACCTGTTCAGCGCGCCGGTGTTCAAGGACGGCGGCTTCACCTCCAACGACAGGAATGTCCGTCGTTTCGCACTGCGCAAGGCACTCCGCCAGCTCGACCTCGGCGCCGAGCTCGGGGCCAAGACGTTCGTTATGTGGGGTGGCCGCGAGGGTGCCGAGTACGACTCGGCCAAAGACATCCGGATGGCGCTCGAGCGCTACCGCGAGGGTGTCAACATGTTCGCGCAGTACGTCACAGACAAGGGCTACGACATCCGGTTCGCGATCGAGCCGAAGCCGAACGAGCCGCGTGGCGACATCCTGCTGCCGACGCTCGGCCACGCCATCGCGTTCATCTCGACCCTCGAGAAGCCCGACCTCTTTGGCATCAACCCCGAGGTCGGCCACGAGCAGATGGCCGGACTCAATTTCGCCTCCGGAATCGCGCAGGCGCTCTACCAGGGCAAGCTCTTCCACATCGACCTCAACGGCCAGCGCGGCATCAAGTACGACCAGGACCTCGTTTTCGGACACGGCGACCTGTACAACGCGTTCGCCCTCGTCGACCTGCTCGAGAACGGCGGCCCGAACGGCGGCCAGGCATACGACGGCCCGCGTCACTTCGACTACAAGCCGTCCCGCACCGAAGACGAGACCGGGGTGTGGGACTCCGCGAAGGCGAACATCTCGAACTACCTGATGCTCAAGGAGCGCGCCGCGGCCTTCCGCGCCGACCCCGAGGTGCAGGAAGCGCTCGCCGCCTCCCAGGTGGACGGCCTGTCGATCCCCACGCTCGCCGAGGGCGAGAGCTACGACGAGCTGCTCGCCGACCGCTCGGCGTTCGAGGACTTCGACCCGGCCCCGTACTACAACGGCAAGGGCTTCGGCTTCGTACGGCTGCAGCAGCTGGCGACCGAGCACCTCCTGGGCGCTCGCTAGCAGTGCTCGCCGGGCCGCGGCGGCATCCGATCTCGTCGCTGTTCGCAATTCAGGCCGAGCGTCGGATTCCGACCGGCTGCGACTCGAATCAGCCGATCGACCTGAATTACGAACGGGAGTGGCGATGACATTGGTCGCAGGGGTCGACTCGTCGACGCAGAGTTGCAAGGTCGTGATCCGAGACGCCGAGACGGGCGCCGTGGTACGAACGGGGCGCGCCGTCCATCCCGAGGGCACCGAGGTGGCTCCGGATGCTTGGTGGGCGGCGCTGCTCGCCGCGGTGTCCGATGCTGGCGGGCTCGACGACACCTCCGCTCTGTCGATCGGGGGTCAGCAGCA
>JALYHS010000105.1 GCA_030776385.1 Actinomycetota bacterium | reverse complement strand
TCAGTGCGGCCCGCTCCGCCCGCCGACAGGAACTGCGCCGGGCCAAACTGACCCCGGAGCAACGCGCCGACGAGGACGCGAAGTTGGCAGCCTTCACGACCGAACTCCGCGAGCGAAACCGCGAGGCCTAGCCTCGATCCATGGATCTCAAACTCACCGGCAAACGTGCCATCGTCTCCGGCGGAGGCAAGGGAATCGGCCTGGCCATCACCCGCGCGTTGCTGGCTGAAGGGGTGGATGTCGCGATCTCCGGTCGAAGTGTCGGCATCACCGAGGTCGCGGCGCGACTTGCGGCCGAGAGCGGGCGGCGAGTCATTGGCATCCAGGCGGATACCGGTGACGATGCATCGGTGCGAGCCATGGTCGCGACGGCCGTCGACCAGCTCGGAGGCGTCGACATCCTGGTGAACACCGCCGCGAAGGCCTGGACCGCCGACATGAACCACGTCGGCATCGACACCAGCGACGAGCTGGTGCGCGGCCACTTCGAGATCAAGGTGCTCGGCTACCTGCGTACGGCGCGCGCCGCCGCGCCTTACATGATCGAACAGGGCTGGGGCCGCATCATCAACGTGAGCGGTCTGGGTGCGCGATGGGCAGGCTCGGTGACGCAGACGATCCGGAACGTCGGCGTGTCGGCCCTCACCAAAAACCTGGCCGACGAGCTGGGACCGCTGGGGATCAACGTGACCGTCGTGCATCCGGCCGCCACCCGCACCGAGGCGATGACCTCGCGGCTGACGGCACAGGCTGCCACCGAGGAGACCACCGTCGAGGCGCTCGAGGCGAAGCTGGCGACGAACTCGATCCACCGTCTGATCGACGCGTCCGAGGTGGCGGATGTCGTGGTCTTCCTGGCCTCGCCCCGCAGCATCGCGATCACCGGCGACGCGATCGCGGTCGGCGGCGGGGTCCCCGGGCCCATCGTCTACTGACCCGCTGTCTCGGCGCCTCGCACCTCGGGGAGGGGCGATCGTCAGCCGGCGTACGGCGCCGCCACGTCGAGCACCCATGTAACGCCGAAGCGGTCGGTGAGCATCCCGAATCCGGGCGTCCACGCCGACGTCGCCAGCGGCTCGACGATCGTGGCGCCGACGGCGAGCGCGTCCCAGTATGCGGTGAGCTCGTCCACCGTCTCGGCACGCGCCGAGAGGAAGAAGGGCTGGTCGGTGACCGTCACTCCGTTCGCCCGGTGCGTCGAGTTCGCGCTGGCCTCGGCGGCGGCCCCGGGGATGTCGTACGCCATCACGCGGAACCCGCTGTCGGCCTGGAGCTGCCCGAAGACGACTTTGCCGGCGTCTGGTGCGTCCTGAGGCATCCCGAACTCGCCGTAGGTGGAAGTGAAGACCTGGCCGCCGAACACGGTCTGGTAGAAGTCCAGCGCTGCGCGGGCGGTGCCGGGGAAGTTGAGGTGGGTCGTGGTCGTGATGCTCATGGCGTCTCTTTCGTCGCGATGTCTCGATCGGCGGATGCCGTCTCAGACGAGGGTGACAGCGGTAGCGGTCAGAAACGGTCCTCTTCTTCCGGCACACTGACGTCATGACCGGAAGTTCGTCTCGGATGCTCGCCCTCCTGTCGCTGCTGCAGACTCAGCGCGACTGGCCCGGCCTGGTGCTCGCGGAACGCCTGGACGTGAGCCCCGGCACCATCCGGCGCGACGTGGACCGCCTGCGCGAGCTCGGCTACCGGATCGGCGCGAGCAAGGGACCGTACGGCGGATACCGGCTCGCCGCGGGATCCGAACTGCCACCGCTGCTCTTCGACGACGAACAGGCGATCGCGATCGCGGTGGCGCTGCAGAGCATGCGCTCCAGTGGCGTGGATCTCGATGATGCGGCAGATCGCGCGCTCGCGACGGTGCGTCAGGTCATGCCCTCGCGGCTGCGGCACCGGATCGATGGCATCCGGTTCGCGGGGATGGGCCACTCCCCGCGGGTGGATCCCGCGGTACTGGAGGCCGTGAGCGAGGCCGTGCGGGATCGCGCGACCCTGCGGTTCGACTACGGCCGATCGGCAGCCGTGGAGGTGCCGGTCCCGGGACCGGGCTCGCCACCCGACTCTCCCCCTCGTCGCACCCAGCCGCACGCACTCGTCGCCCGCGACGGACTCTGGTACCTCATCGCCTGGGATCTCGACCGTGACGACTGGCGCATCTTCCGCCTCGACCGCCTGAGCCCGAGAACTCCGACCGGTCCGGTCTTCGAGCCGCGGCCGATCCCCGGCGGCGACGCGCGCACCTTTCTGGCCGCCCGATTCAAGGGCTCGAACCTCGACGACCGCTGGCCGTGCGTCGGGGAGGTGATCATCGAGCTGCCACTCCCAGAGGTGGCGACGTGGGCGGCCGGCGAGGAGGTCGAGCGGGTGACCGACACATCATCCCGACTCACTGTCGGTTCCTGGTCGTGGATCGGGCTGCTCGCCCGGATCGTCCGCTTCGATGCTCCTTTCACCATCGTCGGACCGCCGCCGCTTCTCGAGGCCGCGGTCACCCTTGCGGCTCGGCTGCGGCCTCCCGTCGACGCAATCGATATTCGTGCACCGTCAACCCGATGATCAGCAGATCGAACAGGGTCAGCAACATGAGTCCGACCGTGACGTGCAGGATCAACTCGTAGGCCTGGTAGATCACGAAAGCGATGAGGAAGCCGATCATCCACGGGTATGCCCGGGTGTATCCGCGAAGGACCGCCACCACCAGCACCACCTTCACGATGCCGTGGACCAGGAGGTAGATCGCCGCGAAAAGTGTGGCCGACCCGGTCAACGCGGCGGCGCCGTCGCGCAGGTGGGTTGCGATGAAGTCGGTCGGATCGTGATCGATCTCGTGCTGAGTCAGCACCTGCACGATCCCGGTGATCCGCTTCACAGGGACGAAAAGAAGGAGCACCCCGCCGATGATTTCGAGGATGCCGTCGAGGCCCTTGAGCGTCACGCTCACGCGGAAGACCCGCGAGATCCACGTCTCGCGTGCCGTCTCGCCTTCGGTCGTCGCGCTCGTCACTCTTCGATTCTGACCCATCGGCACCCATCCGGGTCGGGCAAGGGACACGATGGCGTGCCCTCCGTGGTGGTGATCGACGAGGACGGCGGCACTCGTTCCCGCGCTGCTCCTACAGCCCCACGCTGCTCTGCATGATCCCGCCGTCCACGAACACGGTGGTCGCGGTCAGGTACCCCGCTTTGCCGGAGGCGATGAAGACGACCGTGTCCGCGATCTCGGCCGGCTGGGCCATGCGGCCGAGGGGGATGGCGGCATCCAGTTTCTTCAGCTCGGTCGGGTCGTTCATGGTGGCGGTGTTGATGGGGGTGGCCACGGCGCCGGGCGCGACGTTGACGACACGGATGCCGTGAGCCCCGAGTTCGACGCCGGCGGTGCGGGTGAGCATCCGGGTGCCCCCCTTCGACACGCAGTATGCGGTGTTGCCGGGCATCGGCCAGTCCTCGTGCACGGAGGAGACGTTGATGATGACGCCGGGGGTGCCCTGCTTGATGAATTGCCGCGCGGCGAACTGGGTGCCGAAGAATGCGCTCTTCAGGTTGATGTCCATCACGTGCTCGTACTGCTCCTCCGTGGTGTCGAGCACGGAGGTGCGCGTCTCGACGCCCGCGTTGTTGACGATCACGTCGAGGGAGCCGAAGGTGGTGACGGCGAAGTCGACCATCTTCTGCAGGTCCTCGAGCTTGCTGACGTCGGCGTCGATCCCGACCGCGCGGCCGCCACTCGCCGCGATCTGCGTGAGCTCCTCGGCGGTCGCCTCGGGGTGCACGACGTAGTCGACGACGACGTTGGCGCCCTCTGCGGCGGCGGCCAGCGCGATGGCCTCGCCGATGCCGCTATTGCCGCCGGTGACGATGATGGTCTTTCCTTCGAGCAGCACGAGCCCCGCCTTGTCCGCGCCGCTGTCGGGCGCACAGCGGCAGAGTACACAATGGAGCCGTGACCACGTCTGAGCCGGGTGCCGAGCAGCGCCGTCTCGCCGCCGCGGATGCGGGCGCGGATTCTTCCGCGGGCAACGGGCCCGGCACGCGAACTCCGGGTTGGCGCGACTGGGGCCCGTACCTCGCCGAGCGCGCCTGGGGCTCCGTGCGCGAGGACTACAGCGAGAACGGCGACGCCTGGAACTCGTTCTCGCACGACCAGTCGCGCAGCCGGGTCTATCGCTGGAACGAGGACGGCATGGCCGGGTTCTGCGACCAGGATCAGAACTGGTGCCTGTCGCTGGCCCTGTGGAACGGGGTCGACCCGATCCTGAAGGAGCGGATGTTCGGCCTCACCAGCACGGAGGGCAACCACGGGGAGGACGTCAAGGAGTACTGGTGGTACACCGACGCCACCCCCACCCACTCCTGGAACTCCTGGCGGTACCACTACCCGCAGGAGCCGTATCCCTACGACGAGCTCGTCACGACGAACGCGTCGCGCACCAAGTACGAGCCGGAGTACGAGCTGGTCGACACCGGCATCTTCGACCACGGGCGGTACTGGGTGGTCACTGTCGACTACGCCAAGGAGGGCGCGCACGAGCTGCTGATGCGCATCACGGTGCGGAACGCCGGCAGCGAGACCGCGACGCTGCGGGTGCTGCCGACCTTCTGGTTCCGCAACATCTGGAGCTGGGGCAGTCCGGGCGTGAGCGCACCCCAACTTTCTGCGGAGGGCAGCGCGATCGTCGCCGATTCGGAGCGGGCCGGGATGCTGCGGCTCGAGGGTGACGGAACCCCGAGCCTGCTGTTCTGCGACAACGAGACCAATACCGAGCGGCTGTGGGGCACGCCCGGCCCCGCGTATCCGAAGGACGGGATCAACGACCACGTCGTCTCCGGGGCTCCGACGGTGAACCCCGCGCGCACCGGCACCAAGGCCGCGCTCGACTACGAGGTGACGCTCGGGCCGGGGGAGTCGCGCGTCATCCGGGTGCGATTGACGGATGCCGCGGCATCCGAGTCTGCGGAGGCGAGCTCGTTCGACCAGGCCGTCGACACCGCAGCGTTCGACAGGACCGTCGCCGCCCGCGCCGCCGAGGCCGACGAGTTCTGGGCCGGAGTAAGCCCACCCGACGCGACGGCCGATGAGGCGCGGATTCTGCGGCAGGCGCAGGCCGGACTGCTCTGGTCGAAGCAGTTCTACCACTACGACGTCAAGCGCTGGTTGAGCGGGGATGCCCCGGAGCCGCCCCCGCCGGTAGGCCGCGCGCTGGTGCGCAACGGCGACTGGCCCCATCTCAGCGCCCACGACGTGATGCTCATGCCGGACACCTGGGAGTACCCCTGGTTCGCCTCCTGGGACCTCGCCTTCCACTGCGTCACCCTCGCGCACATCGATCCGCGGTTCGCGAAGGATCAGCTGATCCTGCTGCTGCGCGAGTGGTACATGCACCCGAGCGGACAGCTGCCCGCATACGAGTGGAACTTCTCGGACGTGAATCCGCCGACCCACGCCTGGGCGGCGCTGCAGGTGTTCGAGATCGACGGGGGAACGGATTTCGAGTTCCTCGGCAAGGCGTTCCAGAAGCTCGTCATCAACTTCACCTGGTGGACCAACACGAAGGGCGGCGGCGAGGACAGCGTCTTCGGCGGCGGCTTCATGGGCCTCGACAACATCTCTCCGCTGAACCGCTCGACGTTGCCGCCCTCGGTTGGCACGCTCGAGCAGGCCGACTCGACCGCCTGGATGGCGATGTACGCCCTCGACCTGCTGAACATGGCGCTGAAGCTCTCCGCTCACGACCGCGTCTACGAGGATGTCGCGATCACGTTCGTCGAGCACTTCCTGCGCATCTCGGCCGCCCAGAATGCCTCGGGCATGTGGGATGACGACGACGCGTACTTCTACGACATCCTGCATCTGGCCGACGGCCGCGAGGTGCCGCTGCGGGTGCGGTCGCTCGTCGGGCTTGTCCCGGTGCTCGCCTCGCTGATGCTGCGCGACAGCGCGGTCGCGCAACTGCCCGACTTCCGCACGCGCTTGGCGTGGTTCCTCACCAACAACCCGGCGCAGTCGGCGGCGTATCAGCCGCATGGCGGTCCCGACGGTCCCGACGGCCCCGCACACCTGCTCGCGCTGGTTCCGCCCGAGCGGCTCGTGCGCATCCTGGCCAACGTGTTCGACGAGAGGGGTCTGCTCTCGCCGCACGGCATCCGCGGGATCTCGGCGATCCATCGCGAGCATCCATTCGTCGTCGATGTCGGCGGCGTGCCGGCGCGGGTGGACTACGAGGCGGCCGAGTCGACCACGGGCATGTTCGGCGGCAACTCGAACTGGCGCGGACCGGTGTGGTTCCCTCTGAATGTGCTGCTGATCGAGGCGCTGCGCACCTACGAGACGCACAGCCCTGGCGAGGTGACGGTCGAGTTCCCGGTCGGATCGGGCATCCGGATGACGCTGGGCCAGGCCGCCGACGCGCTGTCCGACCGGCTCGTCTCGCTGTTCGTGCCCGGAACCGAGGGTGCCCGCCCATCAGACGCGCGGTATCCGCTGCTCAGCCGCGACCCGCTGTGGGCCGAGAACCTGCTCTTCTACGAGTACTTCGACGGCGACACCGGCGAGGGGCTCGGCGCCTCCCACCAGACCGGCTGGACGGCGGCTGTGGCCCACTTGCTATTGACCAGGCGGCGGGAGAGAGTGGGCCCGTGACCACGCCGCCCAGCCCCGGAACTCCCTCACCGTCCGAGCACTACGACGTCATCGTGATTGGCAGCGGTCCGGGCGGGGGTACGACCGCAGCCGAACTCGCCAAGACGGGCAAGCGCATCCTGCTCATCGAGCGTGGTGACTTCCTGAAGCGCGAACGCGCGAACTGGGATTCGCAGGAGGTCTTCGCCGAAAACCGCTACGTCGCCGATGAGACCTTCTTCGACGCCAACGACAAACCGTTCCGGCCCGAGCTGCACTACTTCGTCGGGGGTAACTCGAAGGTCTACGGGGCGGCGTTGTTCCGGCTGACTCCCGCGGATTTCGGGGGCGTTCGGCACCCGGACGGCGTCTCGCCCGAGTGGCCGATCAGCTACGACGAGCTCGAGCCCTACTACGTGAAGGCCGAGCACCTGTACTGGGTGCACGGCAAGCACGGCGAGGATCCGTTCGCGGGCAGGTCGAGCGCCGAGTACAAGTTCCCGCCGGTGAAGCACGAGCCGCGCATCCAGGAGCTGTCCGACGGGCTCACCGCGAAGGGGCTGCACCCGTTCCATCTGCCGATCGGCGTGAACCTGATCCAGAACGACGACGGCTCGGCGGCGCACGACTCGGCGTGCATCCGCTGCGACCGTGTCGACGGATTTCCGTGCCTGGTCGAGGCGAAAGCAGACTCCGACTCGGTGGCGGTCCGTCCCGCTCTGCGCGCGCACCCGAACCTGCGACTGCTGACCAACACGACCGTGACCAAGCTGCTGACGGATGCCGCGGGCCGCACCGTCACGGGGGTCGTCACCACCTCGCCCCACCCGAGCGGCACCACCGAGCGGACCACCTTCAGCGCCGACATCGTGGTGCTCTCCGCCGGATCGATCCTCTCGTCCGCGCTGCTGCTCGCCTCGGCGAACGATGCCCATCCGAACGGGCTCGCCAACGGCTCGGACGTCGTCGGGCGCCACTACATGCGCCACAACAACCTCGCCCTGATCGCCTTCTCGAAGAACCGCAACGACACCGTCTTCCAGAAGACGCTGTCGCTGAACGATTTCTACGGTCCCAGCGACAAGTGGGAGTACCCGATGGGCAACATCCAGATGCTCGGAAAGTCGGACGACTGGCAGGTCAAGGGTCAGGCGCCGAAGGGCCTCGGGTGGGCGCCGCCGGCCGCGTACGGGATCGTCGGCAAGCACTCGCTCGACTTCTGGCTCGCGAGCGAGGATCTGCCGCTGCCCGATAGCCGCGTCACGCTCACGGCCGATGGCTCGGTGAAGCTGGCCGTGCAGCCCGACAACAACGCGGAGGGGCTGCAGCGACTGCGGCACACCTTCGAGGAGATGCTCAGCGACCTCGGGATGCATCCGAAGACGTTCGAACGCAACCTGTACC
>JALYHS010000104.1 GCA_030776385.1 Actinomycetota bacterium | reverse complement strand
TTGTCGGCGTGCGGGTATTGGCGACCGGCGACGGCGAGCACGTCGCGTTGAGCGGGCCGGCCGAGCTGGTCTACAGCGGCGACCTGACGATCTAACGCCTCTTGCTGGTTGAGTAGCGCCGCAGGCGCGTATCGAAAGCCCGGGACGAGCACCCGGTCTCGATACTCCGCATCGCGGCTATTCGACCAGAAAGGGGCTCTCAGCGGTGCCGCGCCCGGAGCACCCGGAAGCCCTTGCTGGTGGCCGCGCGCGACACGGCGAAGCCGTCGGGCAGCTCAGCCTGGAGCCAGCGGTGCAGCGAGTCGGAGCCGAGGTTGCGCTGCACGACGAGCCAGCCATCCGTTTCCGGCTCCAGGCGCGGGAGCCACTGCAGGAGCATGCTGTGCAACTCATTCTTGCCGACCCGGATCGGTGGGTTCGACCAGACGGTCATGAAGGAGATGTCCGCGGGAACATCGTCGGGCGTCACGGCGTTGATGTTGGTGAGGCCAAGAGACTCGGCGTTGCGGCGCACCAGATCGAGGGCGCGCTGGTTGACGTCCACCGCCCAGACCGTGGAACGCGGCGACTCCATTGCCAGCGTCAATGCGATCGGACCCCAGCCGCACCCGAGGTCGAGGAGATGACCTCCGGGAGGCGGGGTCGGAACGCTGCCGAGCAGCACCTGAGTGCCGACATCCACACGCTCGGGGCTGAAGATGCCGTTCGAGGTGGTCAGTTCGAGGTCCCGTCCGGCCAGGTGCACCGAGATCTGACGGAGCACCAGCTCACCCCCCGGCGACGCCGAGAAGTAGTGCTCCGGGGGGACCATGCAGAGAAACTTATCGAAAACAAGGAACTAGGGTTAAGCGAAGATGAGCGCGAATGACGATCAGATGCTCGACCGCGTGCTGGCGACTGACGGCGCGAAGGCCGCTGGGGTGACCCGGTTCGGTCTCGATGGCGGTGCCCAGGCGCTGCAGACCGAGGGACTGTCCACCGACGTCGATCGCGGCTTCGGTGCCCCGGATGTCGACGGCGACCAGTTCGATCGCGACGCCCGCGCCTCGCTGCGCCGGGTCGGCGGGCTCTCCACCGAGCTTGAGGACGTCACCGAGGTCGAGTATCGCCAGCTGCGGCTCGAGAACGTCATCCTGATCGGCGTCTACTCGGGACAGGGACTCGAGGAGGCCGAGAACTCGCTCCGCGAGTTGGCCGCTCTGGCCGAGACCGCAGGGGCCGTGGTGCTCGACGGGCTGCTGCAGCGCCGTCCGCATCCGGATCCCGCCACGTACCTCGGCCGCGGCAAGGTCGAGGAGCTCGCCATGGTCGTGCAGTCGCTCGGCGCCGACACAGTCGTGGCCGACACAGAACTGGCGCCCAGCCAGCGTCGCGCCCTCGAGGACGCCGTGAAGGTGAAGGTCATCGATCGCACCGCCGTCATCCTCGACATCTTCAGCCAGCACGCCAAGAGCCGCGAGGGCAAGGCGCAGGTCGAGCTCGCGCAGCTCGAGTACCTGCTTCCGCGACTCCGCGGCTGGGGCGAGTCGATGTCCCGCCAGGCCGGTGGCCAGGTGGGCTCGGGGAACGGCATGGGAAGCCGCGGACCGGGTGAGACGAAGATCGAGCTCGACCGCCGCCGCATCCACACCCGAATGTCCCGCCTGCGCAAACAGATCAAGGGTTTCGCGCCCGCGCGCGACGCGAAGCGCGCCAACCGGGACCGCTTCGAGGTGCCAGGCGCCGCGATCGTCGGGTACACCAACGCCGGCAAGTCCAGCTTGCTGAACCGGATGACGCGGGCCGGTGTCCTGGTCGAGAACGCCCTGTTCGCGACCCTCGACCCGACCGTCCGCCGCACGCAGACCCCCGACGGGCAGCTCTACACGCTCTCGGATACGGTGGGCTTCGTGCGCAATCTGCCGCACCAGCTCGTGGAGGCGTTCCGTTCGACGCTCGAGGAGCTCGGCCAGTCCGATGTCATCGTCCACGTCGTCGACGGCGCGCACCCCGACCCGGCCGCCCAGCTTGCCACCGTGCGCGACGTGATCGGCGAGGTCGGCGCGCGGGACCTTCCCGAGATCGTCGTGTTCAACAAGAGCGATCTCGTGGATGAGGACCAGCGGCTGCTGCTCCGCGCACTGGAACCGACGGCGGTCTTCGCCTCCGCGCGAACGGGCGAGGGGATCGAGGAGCTTCTCGCGCGGATCGCGGAGGCGCTGCCGCATCCCGATGTCGAGCTGGAACTGCTGATCCCGTACGACCGCGGCGACCTCGTCGCCCAGGCACACGCACGCGCCCGGGTGACCGAGTCGCGCTACGACGAGCGGGGCACCTGGCTGACGGTGATGGCGACGCAGCGGGTCGCGGAGCAGCTCAAGGCCGCGGTCGCGACCGAGAAGGTCTGAGCCCCCCGTTCGACGTGCGTCACGAGAACCGCCGCACAGTAGCGTCGGGGAATGCCGTTCACCGCGAGCCACATCGCCGCGGCGCTGCCGTTCCGCCGCACCCCGCTGATTCCGGCTGCGGTGGTGATCGGCACCATGTCTCCGGACATTCCCTACTACGTGCCGCTGTCCGTTCCGCGGGAGCTGTCGCACAGCCTGCTGGGGCTCGTCACGATCGACCTGGCGCTTGCGCTGCTCGGAGTGCTTGCTTGGTGGATGCTGCTCCGTGAGCCGGTTGTCGACGTTCTTCCGCGATGGATCGGCACCCGCATTCCGGCCGTCGGTCGGGCGGAATGGCGACCATCGGGATGGGGCTGGGCTTCCACGCTGGGTGTCCTGGTCCTCTCGGCACTGGTCGGAGGTCTGACTCACCTGCTGTGGGACTCGTTCACGCATCCGGGTTGGCTGGTCGACCACGTGGCAGTGCTGCGTCAACAGCTGGGGCCGTTGCCGCTCGAGAAGTGGCTCCAGCATCTCAGCTCGGTCACCGGGTTGGCGATTGTGGGGGTCTGGTCGTTCCGGCACCTGCGGCGCGCGGACTCGGACCCGGCGCGCAGTTCGCGGTTCAGTCTGCTGAGTCGCGCCGCTGCGTGGGCGGTCATCGTCGTGGCCGGTGTCGGCGGGGCTCTCGTGGTC
>JALYHS010000103.1 GCA_030776385.1 Actinomycetota bacterium | reverse complement strand
GGCGCGAGTACACCGACCAGGTGACGCAGCTACGCGACCAGCTCAGCGCCGTCGACCCGACCGACCGCGCCACGTGGGCGCGGGTCGCCCGCGAAACCAGCGGCGCATTCGCCGCATGGTCGCAGCGCGTCGAGGCGACACCCGGCCCGCTCGCGGACGCTTCGCGGACCCTCGCCCGCACGGCTCAGATCAGAGCCCGCGACGTGGGACGCAAGAACACGGCCGGCCCTCGCTCGATCGCCGGGGCGGCGAACCTCCTGGCCATGGCGACAACGCATGGCCAGGGCACGCAGGCGGAGGCGATGCTGTTCCGTCAGCTGATGCGGACGGCGCAGGCGATCTACTCGATGCACCAGGCCGTCGACGAGTCACGCCGTGCAGCGGAGATCCGCAACGCGCTCGGCGTCCGACTGGATGCCGTGCGCGCCCGGATGCCCGAACTCGTCAGTGTCTCTAACGACGGTGTCGCGGCGGGGAGCCCGATGACCGAGACGCTGCGCCAGGCCACCGGAGGGCAGGCACCGGCACGACCGGCAGGCAGCCCGCTTCCGACGCCGCTCACGCCAAGGCGGCAGGTACCGACTACGCCGCCTGAGCGCGGCGCACAGCGTTAGACAGAAACAGGGATAGGGGAGAGCCATGGCAGAGCTGCAGGCGGATGGTGTGTTCGAAGAAGCCGAGGGCAATATTCGGCAGCAGCTCATGGCTGCGGCGCAGCTGGCCCGTACGGCGGTCCAGGCGCGACAGGATGCCGCCCAGCGGGCGACACGCCGCGACCTCGAGGAAGCACGTCAGCTGCAGGCGCAGCTCGACGCTCAGAGGGTCGCGGCACGGGCGGAGCTCGCGCCCGTGCATAATGCGTCATGGTGGGATCAGGCTCAGGTGCGCGACGTCGCCCGCGCGTATGAGACGGCCGTCACGTTTCGCGACGAAGACCAGGCCGCCCGTGACGCCGAGAGCCGTATCCGCCAAGAGCTGCGTGAGCGGTACGACGTCGAGGTGTTGGAGACGGGCGCCGATCCCGCCGTGGTGCGCGCCACGCTCGTCGACCGCGACACCGAACGGGCCGAGCGCGACGAGCGCCAGGCTCAGGCTCGCGATGACCAGGATCTCGCCGCCGGCCTGGTGGTCGGCGCCGAAGTGCTCGAGGTGTCCGCGGATCTCGCGGACGCGGAGGAAGCGCAGGATCTCCGCGACCTCGCCGCCGACGTCGAGCACGACGCAGAGGTGTCGTGGGACTCGGCCGTACGGCGCGAACTGCACGTCGAAGGCATCAAGGCCGGCCCCGACCAGGCCGCCGCGGCGACTGCATGGAAGCACGCCGACATGGACCAGGCACGTCATCCACGCGAAGCCGTGCAGGGGAGCCGCAAGGGCAAGTCGCCGCGTACTCGAGTTCCCGCATCGACCCCGGATCGCCAGATCGGCCGCGACGGACGATGACGGACTCGGGCAGACCGCCGAAGCGATGATCGACGTCAGCTGCGTGGGACGAGAACTGGCAGTTTGAAGGCGACGCTCGGGATGGGCGCTGTTCCCACAATCCGAGAAACCAGGCTGCGTGGACGGCGCACCGGCCGAGGTGTTCAGCAGGTGATCAGCACCGTGAAGAAAAAGGGGTTGTAGCTCCACAGGTGGGACGGGGAGCTTGCGGGGTAGATCTATCCGGGTCTTTCCCGGTTGGGGTGTTACCAGGGGAGGGTGCCGTAGCCGCCGTCACCGTCCCCGACGGTGGTCCAGAGGTGGCCCCACAGGATCCCGGAAGGCCCGTCGGCGGGCAGGGTTGCCAGGTGGACGCTGGGTTCCGCTCCTTGCGACGCCGTCCGGTGTCCGCGGTGGCCGTTGAAGTCGGTGGCGGTGAACCCGGGGTTGGCAGCATTGACCTTGATAGGGGTGCCTCGGAGCTCTTTGGCGTACATCGCCGTGAGCATGTTCACCGCCGTTTTCGACGACGGGTATTGCGCTGAGGCCGGCATTGAGAACAGGGGGCTTTGCGGGCTGGTTTGGGAGGCGATCGAACCGACTTCACTTGACACGTTCACAATCCGTGCCGCAGGGGCCCGACGCAGGAGCGGCAACATGGCATTGGTCACCGCAACGACCCCGAACACGTTGATCTCGTACACGGCGCGCATGTCCTCTAACGATGTTTCGCTTGGCAGGGTCCGTAGCCGGGCGAGGCTGGCGGTGCCGGCGTTGTTGATCAGAATGTCGAGGCGCCCATATTCCGCCTCGATCCACGCTGCTGCCTCTTGAATGGAAGCGCCGTCGGTGACATCCAGTGGGACGTAGCGGGCATCGGCTCCGCCTTGCCGCAAAGAAGTTTCCGCTTCCCGGCCGCGGATTTCGTCTCGCGCACCCACTAGGACCGTGATTCCCAATCGAGCGAGCTGCCGCGCAGTTTCGTAGCCGATGCCTTTGTTGGCACCGGTGACTAGGGCAACCGCGGTCGTCATCCTCTCACGTTACCGCGGCCCGATATCCCGCCCTCGGCGCCGACGCGAACCCCCAATTCAGTGAAGCCTCGATCAGATGCCAGATGGAAGATCTTCGCTACTCTCGCCGAACTGTCGCACGATGAGTTCATCGCTCATGCGCGGAAAAGCCGAGGGGTCGCGTCATGGTGGCCGGGCGACGGATCTAGTAGCCCTCCACGTCTACGGAGACCAGGTAGCCGGACCGGAACGCAGTATGGACTTCGTAGCTTCCGCGTGAGTGCGGACACTGATTGCGTCCCCTCGGCGGCCGATGCCGAGTCTGCACAGGATCAAGGAGACCGGGCAGTTTCCAACGTCCCACGCGATGTATAGGTCGAAGGCGTGACCGTTCGGGGAAACGAGACCCGCCGCACCCTGAAAGGGGAGGTGTGGATCAGGGTTCCCAGGAACCGGCCGGCCGGGGGCCCCTAGGCCGCTGGGCGGGGCCAGGTATCCGAGTGCCTACAGCCCCGCCCATTCTCCGACCGCAATCGCGGGCCGTGTCCTTCGACACCATCGAGATCACGGACGACCACTCGACCGACGACGACGTGACGTCTTCATTCGGCATCGACCAGTGACTACGGGCCGCCACGAGAACCTTTCGCTGATTGACGGCCGGAGCCTGCAGTGGAAGTGTGGAAGCAGATGCTCGGAAAGCTCGGGCCGACGAAGGAGCACACCATGGGTACCGACGACAAAATCAACAACGAAGCCGACGACCTCAAGGGCAAGGCCAAAGAAGCTGTCGGAAATGCGACCGGCAACGACAAGCTCGAAGCCGAGGGCAAAGGCGACCAGGTCGAAGCTGACGTGAAGAAAGCCGGCGAGCACGTCAAAGACGCCTTCGAGCACTGACCCGGCAATATTGGGCATATTCCCATTGCGACCTACTGCGGCTGAGCACTATCGGTCGTCGTGACCGGAGTCCTCGTCGTCGGGATAGGCGTGCCAGGACTCAGCTGTGCATGCTCGTCTGGCCCGGCTTCTGCTGGTAGGTAGTGTTGCGCTCAGCGGTAGCGTTGGCGGATCGAAGACACCGGGCCGACGACAACGAATCCGACCTTTCACCGCTTTGGGAAAGCGACGATGTCCGGGTACTCGAGTAGTAGAACCTGCACGGCGAGCAGACAAGTCTCCATTGGCTTCCCAACATCGTCATGGTGACCCTCAGCGGATTCGATCGACGGCTAACCAACGGGACCGACATTCGAGAAGTCACCCCTGCGAAGGCGGCAGATCACTCTGGACGAACCTGTAGCCGTTCGTCAATCCCCTTTGATGCGGTGTGCTCGGCGGCGTACGTTTCTTGATGACTGGTCCGCGGGCGTTGATACCGCCCCTTTGATGGCGTCTGGTGCGCTGAATCGAGAGTCGCAATGGTTGATCCTGAGGGTTCGTCAAATCTGCAGCCGACTGCATCGCCAACCCCTGTCGAACCAGGGATAGGTTCCCGCGAAGAGGCGTTGCCGCCGCAATATATCAGGGTAGATGTGCCCGAGGACCGCAAGTCGGTGTACGGGCGCGAGCGGGCCGAGTACGGCGGCATCAAGTTTGGGGTCGCGTTCTTCGGCTGGCTAACGGCAACGGGGTTGACCGCGATCCTGGGAGCCGTGGCCGGAGCGGTTGTCGCGGCGCTCGGCATCGACACCGCCCGCAACCGAGTCGACTTCGGCACCGCTCTCACTGCGGCCATTGTGCTTCTCGTCGTGTTGTTCATTGCGTATCTCGCCGGTGGCTATGTTGCCGGGAGGATGGCCCGCTTCGCCGGTGCCCGGCAGGGAGTCGCGGTGTGGGTGTGGGGAGTTGTTGTAACTGGCCTTCTGGCGATAATTGCGGCGGTCGCGGGCACCCGATTTAACATCCTCTCCTTCACCGGGATCATTCCCGCGCTCAGCTTCGGACCCAACCAAGCACTCGCCACCATCCTCACGGTTGTTGGTGCCGTCGGCGTGGCCCTGCTGGCGGCTATTCTCGGGGGGTTGGCGGGTATGCGCTTCCACCGCCGCGTAGACCGCGCTGGCTGGGAAAGCACCACAGCCACATCCGACAGCCGCCGCTGAGACACTGGCGGGAGGCCGCCTCTCCACGCCACGGCGCCCCCGAATGCACGTTACGTGCCAGCCCTGATCGATAACCGACACCCCGACCGACGCAGGCTCGCCCGCGGTGCCTGCGCGAACTCTTCTCCAGTGGTGTGAGTCGTGTGTCCCGTGGTGTGAGTCGTCGTGATCCCGTACGCCGTCCCCGACCTATCGGTGGTGCCTTGCCCAGAAAGCAACGCAGGTCATAGCGTTTCCGCGTTTGGCACCGATTGGCTGGCGGCCCACGAATCTTTGGTCCGTCACCCTGGCAAGTGGTCTCCAGGGAAAGAACGTGTCGGGTGGGTCTCGAATACGAGCACTCCCGCGAGCACCGCGGGGTCAGCCCGCATAATCTCCGCCGTTTGCGGTTCATCGAGGCAGAAGACACCCACTCCACTTACGGTCGTTTCGTCCCTGATCGGAAAAACCACCGAAAGCAGCCCTTCGGCGCGCAGCTGAAAGTTTCGGCGGCCGTGTTCCCAGAGGATTCCTGGGGCGCCTTCGGAGTGTCGTTCCGGCCCAGCGGTGAGAATGACGACTGTGTAGGACGAAGTCGACTTCAGTGCGGACATCATCTCTTCGTCGGTCGGTATGGTCACGGCGGGTCCTTTCGAGTACGACCAGCATGGTAGGTGTTAGCGAGTGGCTGAAAACCAAAGCGTACTTCGACTGGGAAACGCCGCTCATGGTGCCGCCTGTCGAAGTTCACTCGAGCGTCAGACGGATTTCCGAGCAGGTTCGTTGCCCTGGCGGGGATTTGGCGCCCTGTAGCGGGTCGAGTCTTCTAACCAGCGCGGCGCTAGCTCGTACTGGTCCCAATCGTCGCCCGGCAAATACTTCGACTTCGTGAGCGATTCGCTCGCGGATGGCCCCAAGCAACACTGCGTCGATTGGTGGCGCTATGCAGGTTCCGTTGTGAGTTGGCTGCTGGGCCCGACAGCAGTTCGATTTCGCCTTCGGGCACGCCGAGCGCCGGGACGACAACAGTTGCTGCCGCCTAGGACGTCGGTTCCAGCGAAGGCCGTGCTGTTGTACCTTGATGCTCGAGCGGCCTACCTCAGCGTCATCGTGACCGCCCTCGTCCGAAAAGGGCCGACAAGTCGACTCGCCGAAGTGAGCCTCGCGACGCGCGCAGGGCCGAAAGTGAACGCACACGGTCGCACGCTTGCGCCAAGCGAGCAGCACCATCCTCACGTCCTGCCGACTGGCGGACCACTACTCAAGCGGCCGGTGCTTTGGTCGTTTAGTTGCAGTTTCGGCTACTTCGTCGAATCGGCCTTCACGGCCGCCGGGCGGCGGTGCTCGGCGCTGATCATCCACGCGTACTGCTCGAGCTTTTGGATAATGGTGTGCAGGATGTCGGCGCTCGTCGGGTCGGCGTCGTCGACGTCGTCGTGCACCCGACGGCAGGTTGAACTGGTGGCTTCGAGACGGTTGGTGATCAGGTCGACGACGTCGATTGTGAGAACCTCGCCGCCGGGGAACTGCTTGAGTGTGGTTTGCGCGGCGACGACGGCGCTGCGGCCGTCCGTGGTCGCGTGCAGGGCGCGCATCCGTTCGGCGATGGTGTCGGCGAACTCGCGGGCGGCGGCGATGACTTCGTCGAGTTGCAAGTGAAGGTCGCGAAAGTTGGGGCCGACCAGGTTCCAATGTGCCTGCTTGCCCTGGTTGGCCAGCTCGATGAGATCCACGAGCACGGCCTGCAGTGAGTCGGTAAGCGTGGGGGAGGCGACGAAGCCGTGCTCGGCGTGCTCGCGCTTGGTGCGCTGGACATCGG
>JALYHS010000102.1 GCA_030776385.1 Actinomycetota bacterium | reverse complement strand
GTCGCCACCGGAGCCGAGCCCCCCGCGGGCGCCTTGTGCCCGTCGGCCTCGAGTGCCGCCTTCAGGCGACGCGCGACCGGAGGCGCAATGCTGGAGGACGCGCTCTTCACGAACTCGCCCATGCCCTTGAGCTTCTCAAGGGCGATCTTGCTGTCGATGCCGAGTTCGTTCGCGATCTCGTGCACGCGTGGGTTGGCCACAAATACTCCTGTCTGGGGTCCGCCCAGACAGGGCGGACATTAAGTGAGGGGGCTCATTTCGAGCTGCTCATTAGTTGTCACTCATGTGAGTTCACGGTGCCGGTCAGCCTTGTCTCGAGGTCTGTTGGAAGGTGTGATGTGTCAAGCGCCGCGTCGCGAAGCGCCCGCCCGAAGGCCCTGCGCTGAATCGCGGTCGTGACGCACGCGGAGGCGGGATGCACCCACGCGCCCCTGCCAGGAAGTCGCGCTGCGGCATCCACCACAACACGTCCGTCGCGCGCCACCAGTCTCACGAGTGAGGAACGGGGGGCACGCTGCCGGCAACCCAGGCAGGTTCTGACGGGTTCCATGGTACCCCTTCCTGGCGTGCCGAGTGCGACCCGGTCAGTCCTCCATGACGGAGTCTGGCTGGATGTCGATTCTCGCGCCCGTGAGCTTCGCGGCGAGCCGAGCATTCTGGCCCTCCTTGCCGATGGCCAACGAGAGCTGGTAATCGGGGACCAGGGCACGAACGGCTTTGAGTTTCTCATCCACGACGAAGGCGCTCGTGACTTTGGCAGGTGAGAGCGCCGATGCCACGAAGGTCGCGAGATCGTCCGACCAGTCGACGATGTCGATCTTCTCGTCGTGCAGCTCGGTCGTGACGGCCCGTACGCGCTGCCCCAACTCGCCGATGCACGCCCCCTTCGCGTTGATCCCCGGCTGGGTCGCGCGGACGGCCATCTTGGTGCGGTGACCGGCCTCGCGAGATAGCGCGGCGATCTCGACAAGACCGCTGGCGATCTCGGGAACCTCGAGTGCGAACAGCTTGCGGACGAGGCCCGGATGCGTGCGGCTCACCGTGATCGACGGGCCCTTCAGCCCCTTCGAAACACTAGTCACATAGACACGGATGCGGGAGCCGTGCGAGTAGTCCTCCCCCGGTACCTGCTCCTCGGGCGGCAGGATCGCCTCGACGCTGCCGAGGTCGATGTGGATCATCCGCGGATTCGGACCCTGCTGGATCACGCCCGCGACGATGTCACCCTCGCGCCCGCGGAACTCGCCGAGCACCTTGTCATCTCCGATGTCGCGGAGCCGCTGGTTGATGACCTGCTTCGCGGCGAATGCGGAGATGCGCCCGAAGTCATCCGGGCTGTCAATGGCCTCGCCGATGATCTCGCCGTCGTCATCGAGTTCCGGAACGAACACCGACACATGACCTGTCTTGCGGTCGAGCTCGACACGGGCGCCGGAATCCGGCTCCCGGTCCGTGTGCTTCAGGTAGGCCGTGAGAATGGCCTGCTCGATGATACCGACGAGCTCCTCGAAGGGGATCTCGCGCTCGCGCTCCATGAGGCGCAGCATGCCCAGGTCGATGTCCACGTGTGGGCCTTCCGATATTGAGATAGAGGGCGCCCCGGTTTCGAGCGCGTCGAGTGAGTCTACCGGAGCGACCGGCCGGGGGCACTGCCGAGCGCCCGCCCAGGCTTCCCTGCCGTGCGCCTCCACGCGTCCCAGCTCGCGTTCCGCCTTCGCGAGGAGTGCCGTTTCACGGTTCTTGGTGCCCAAATCGGCAAATCGGCACCCCTCGGCAACGGTTCGAGCGCCGAAGCTCATCGAATGGAGAGGATCCGGCGCACCCGAGCGACGAATCCGTCGACGTCGCGGAAGACGTCGTTGGCCGTCACGCGAATAACTCGCCACCCTGCGGCCTCGAAGAGCTCTCGCCGCTCGATGTCAGATCGCCAGGTCGCAGCCCTCACCCGGTGGTAGTCGCCCTCGTACTCGAATGCGATCTTCCAGGCCGAGAACGCCAGATCAGGATGTAGACGGATGCCGAACCCGACATCCACCTCGACGTCGAGCTCCGCGGGCAGGCCGGCATCGATAAGCAGCAGACGAAGCCACGTTTGGGGGCGAGAATCCGCTCCGCTCCGAACGCGATCAAGAGCCCAGGCCACGCGGGCGGCGCCCCGCTTGGTCCGATGCGTCACCGCGGCCATCCGAAGGTCGTCGAGTTGGCAGCGGGCTGGCTCTCGAGTTCCACCCACCCGTCGGCCGGTAACGAAACTGTCTCCCACGGCGACCAGATCGCGGCCTGAGAGGATCGCGCCCAGTTGGCAGAAGACGTCCGGCGCCGAGGCGAGTGGCAGGCCGGAGACTGCGCTGACCGCGACGGACGTGACGCGGTGCCCGGTGACTCCCCTGCCGCGAGGCGGTGTGCGCGGGAACACCACTGCCACATCGAGCGACGCAGCCATGGACCAGTCACTTATCGGGGCGTCGAACAGGAGTGCCGCCGTGGCGTGGCTGAAGAACTGACCGGGCAACAGGAGAGGTTCGAAAGCCCGGCATCGGCCGCGGATGTCCGTTATGTCGAGTGCGATCCCGCTCAGCCCATGGAACGGATGCTGAACATCGCGACGTCGAATCCGGCTTGCCTCTACACCGAAATCCGGTGCCTCTGCGCTCCGGATGGCGAGCCCTGGCACGAGCCACGGTTCGTCGGATTCGATCACGCCTGACAGCTTGACCCAAGCCTGGAAAATCGGATGAGCGTCATCCACAGGCGCGACGAGTGCCGAATTACCGAAATCCGCGCGAGAAACGGTCAAACGG
>JALYHS010000101.1 GCA_030776385.1 Actinomycetota bacterium | reverse complement strand
ACCATCCCCATCCGATTCGACCACCCCGGACAAGTCGTCAACCTCGGCCACACCCAACGCCTGTTCACCCCGAAACAGAAAATCGGCCTCGCCACCCGCGACGGCGGCTGCCGCTTCACCGGCTGCGACCGACCACCGTCCTGGTGCGAAGCCCACCACATCAACGAATGGAAAAAGGACCACGGCCGCACCGACATCGCCGACGGCATCATCCTCTGCAAACACCACCACCTCCTCACCCACAACAACGGCTGGCGCATCACCCGCGACCGCGCCGACTACACCCTCACCCCACCAGAATCACTCGACCCCACCCGCACACCCATCCCCACACCACCCAAAACAGCAATGATTCACCGTGCACTCGCCGCGGTCTGAGCCTGGACCGGCCAGTTCATCCAGCCAAGCAACCGGTACGGGCTCTCAGGGAGAGACTCGGCCCTACTCCTCGCCGCGGTAGGCCGCAGCCTCCCGGATCGTCTCGAACAGGCCCTCGGGATCGACGTCTTTGTAGAGCACCGCGTATGCGCCGGCGACCGCGGCGCCAGGAACGTAGGCATCCAGGTCGATCGCAGTCACGAGCACGATCCGCGGGACCTGGCCGAGTTCGCGCACCCGCGCGTCGGCCGCGATGCGACCGGCAGCGACGAAGCCGTTGACGCGCGGCATCTGGATGTCCATGAGCAGCACATCGATCGGCTCGCGCCGGGCGAGAGCCAGCGCCTGCGCGCCGTCACCCGCCTGCCCGACGACCTCGAACTCCGACTGGGAGTCGAGCAGGATGGCCCAGCCCTCCCGCTGACTACGGGAGTCGTCGACGATCGCCACCCGGATCGGCCCGCCGGTCGCGCCCCCACGCGAGTCAGCGGCCGCGTGCGGGCTCACGAGGGGTCCAGCTTCACCCCGTGCACGCCGTTGTGATACTTGAGCGCCGGGAAGATCGCCGCGACCGAGAAACCGACGCCGGGCACGGTGTGCGCCGAAAAGACCCCGCCGAACAGCTCGGTGCGCTCCCGCATCTCGGTGATCCCCCGACCGATCGGCGCCTGCGTGAGGGCCGCGAGGTCGTCCTCCTGCGAGTAGCTGCGCTGCTGCGCCTCCAGGTTCGGGTCGAGGCCGTTGCGGATCGCCTCGGCGCGAAACCCGTCGTCGTCGACGAGCACCTCGAGGCCCTGGTCTGTCCATTTGAAACTGACGCGAGCGCTGGTGCCCGGCCCGCCGTGCGCGAGCGCGTTGCTCAGGGCCTCCTGCAGGATGCGGTAGACCGCGAGCTCGGCGCCCTGCTTGAGATCGAGACGACCGCCGGTCTCGACGAACTCGACCTCCAGACCGGCGTCTCGCATGACCTTGAACAGTTCGCGGGCCGACGAGAGGCTGGGTTGAGGGGCGGCATCCGCTTCGCCGTCGCGCACGACCGTCATCACCCGGCGTAGGTCGGCCAGGGTGGAGCGGGCGGCTTCGGCGATCGCGCTGGCGCTGCGGGTCGCGACATCCGGATCCGCGGTGGCGGCGTAGCGGGCCCCATCGGCCTGGCTGATGATGACCGAGACGGAATGCACAGCCAGCTCGTGGAGTTCTCGGATGATGCGCAGCCGGCTGGTCTGCTCGGCGAGCGAAAGCTCGAGATCGATGCGATCTCGCTCACGCTCGACGCGGTCGGAGGTCGCCGCCCGTTCGGCACGGCGTGCGGTGAGCCACAGCAGGAGCAGGATGATCGCCAGGATGAGGAGGACCACGCTGGCGATGCCGAGCGCGAGAGCGACGACGATCGAGTTGTCCTGAAGCCAGGCGTTCACGTGAAAAGTCTCTCCTCCGAGCCGGTTTCAGCTCGAAGGAGAGACTATCGTCAGCGCTACTTCTCGGGCGTCAGGGCTACTTCTGGGGTCCCATCGGTCCGTTCGGGCCCATCGGCGGCTGCGGAGAGTTGGCGCGCAGCACCTCCAGACGGGCGCGGTACTCCTTCTCGTCGATGTCGCCCTGAGCGAAACGCTCAGCGAGGGTGGTCTCGGCGGCGCGGCTGGCCTGGGCTCCTGCCCAGTAGCCCCCGTGGCCCCAGCCGTGGCCCAGGTGGCCCCACGGTCCGAACCCGTTGGCTGCGGCCCAGCGACGCCGACGACCGCCGCGGACGAGTGCGATGATGATCGCCACGATGATCAGGAACCAGATGACGTGGCCGATGATGAAGAACAGTCCGAAGCCGAACCCTAAGCCCAGCACAGGATGCGCGAAGTGGGGTGCGGCTGCGAGAGCGAGCGAGGTGAACACGGTGTTCCTTCGAGTCAGGGGTTCCGGCGGAACCCGATGACTCCACTCTCGCCGGTGGGCGTCCAGGGGGAATCTGCCCGGCGGATGCTTCCGACTACTCCCGTCGGTGCAGCCGGGGTGACGGACGCTAGTCGCGGGCGACTACTCGCTCGCACCCGCCGTGACCAGCCCGGTCTCGTAGGCGATGACCACCAGCTGCACACGGTCGCGCGCCAGCAGCTTCGACATGATGCGCGAGACGTGCGTCTTGGCGGTCAGCGGGCTCAGGAAGAGCTGACGACCGATCTCGTCGTTGGTGAGGCCCTGGCCGACCAGACCGAGCACCTCACGCTCGCGATCGGTGAGGACGCGCAACCGCGAATCGTCGGGGGGCTGGTGGAAGGTGCCCGCGACACGTTCGAGCAGACGCTTCGTGACGCGCGGGCTCAGCAGCGCATCCCCGCCCGCCACGACGTGCACGGCGCGGATGAGTTCCACCGGCTCCGTGTCCTTCACGAGGAAGCCACTCGCTCCGGCGCGGATCGCCTGCGCCACGTACTCGTCGAGCTCGAAGGTGGTGACCACGACGACGCGCGTTCCGGCGAGCTCGGGGTTCGCCACGATCTGCTCGGTGGCCCAGAGTCCGTCGCCGTCCGGCATCCGGATGTCCATGAGAACGACGTCCGGGCGCTCGCGGGTCACGAGGGCGACCGCCTCGCGGCCTGTGGCGGCCTCACCGACGACCTCGAGATCCGGTTCGGCTTCGAGCAGGCTGCGGAACCCCGCCCGAATCAGTTGCTGATCGTCGGCGAGCGCGACGCGGATCGTCATGCGGAGGTCTCCTGACTGACACGCACCGGAAGTTCGGCGACCACCGAGAAGCCTCCGCCTTCGGCCGGGCCGGCGCTGAGATGGCCGCCGAGCAGTTCGGCGCGCTCGCGCATTCCGAGCAGTCCGCGTCCCCCCGATTCCGAGGCCGGTACCGGCACGCTCCCGTGACCGTCGTCCCGCACCTCAAGGCGATATGCGGAATCCGAACGGCTGAGCGTAACGCTCGCGTGGGTGGCGCCGTCCGCGTGTCTGGCGACGTTCGTGAGGGACTCCTGCGCGATGCGGTACAGGGCGAGTTGGACGGGCTTGGGGACTCCAACGGTGGCGAGCCGATCATCCAGACGCACCTCGATACCCTGGGCGGTCACCGATGCGGCGAGCCCCGGCAGTCGGCTGAGATCCGGTTCCGGCAGCAGGGGCGCGTTCGGGTCGCCTCCCTCGGCGCGGAGAACTCCGAGCACGGAGCGCACCTCATCCAGAGCGGTCTTGCTCGTCTCCTTGATACTGGCGAGAGCCTCGGCGGCTTTCTCCGGCTGACGGTCCATGAGGTGCAGCCCGACCCCCGCCTGCACGTTGATCTGACTCAGCGAGTGGGCGAGAACGTCGTGCAACTCGCGGGCGATGCGCACACGTTCGGCCTGCACCTCGGACTGCCGGCGCTCCCCCATCATCCGGCGGAACTCGGTCGTGCGTTCCCGCCGCGTGCGCATGGCCTCGCCGATGCCGACGATGATGAGGATGCCGAGCGTGGTCGCCGCCACGCGCGGACCGGTGAGACGGTCGCTGCTCAGCGCGATCGCGACGGCGATCGTTGTACCCCAGGCGACGGCGATCGAGATCCAGGCCCAGATGCGGGCGTCCCGCACGATCGCGCTGATGATGCCGAACGCCAGCGCGATATACGGCGGTCCCCCGTGCGAGTTGACGAACAGGTCGAGCGAGGCGCCAACCGCGGTGACCGCGACCACCGGACCGGGAAAACGTCGAGCACCGACGAGCGCGACCGGGCCGAGCAGGGCAATCCCGAGGGTGAGAAGGCTCTGCGTCGCGTTGAGCCCGTACACGTGGATGAAGCCGATCGCGACCGGAACCTGGATCAGGAACGAGATGATGACCGGCAGCCACAGCCCCGCCCAGCGCGGCGGCCGGTATGTCGGCGGCGGCGGGCCGCCCCAGGTCGCCCAGTCCGCGTGACCATGCATCCACGCCCCCTGGCCACCGTGGCGGTCCATCCAGTGCTGCCAGCGCTGCGCCCGACGGACGGCACGGCGCGAGGCGGACATGGCACGATGCTACGCGCGGGCCGCGATTCGCGAGTCCGCCCGCCGGTGCGCCGGAACTACTCCCGCGGGAGTATGCGCATCAGCTCGTCGCCTGCCCGGCGATCTTCGCTTCAAGGGCGACGATGCGATCCATGAGGGTCGTCGCGGCGGCATCCTGAGCGGCCAGGTGCATCTGGATCTGCTTGGCCTCCTCAAGGATCGCCCCGGCATCCTGGTATGTCGCGTTCGCCCGATCGTCTGATGCCGCGGCCTGGATGTTCTGCCCGACGATGATGACCGGCAGCAGCACGAGCTGCAGAAAGGTCTGCGCGATCCAGGCGACGATGATGATCGGATCGTGACTGCCGATCGCGGCGGGGAGGCTGATCAGGGCGAGCAGCGCGAAGGCGTACGCCGCCCACATCGTGCCGACCGACTTGGTGATCCGCAGACCGACCTTGTTGTTGAACCGGCCGACGGCGCTGCTGTGAAGTTTCACGGCGGCCTTGTGGGTGGTGGGCGCGCCCGCGGTCTTCCGCTCGGCGGCGCGGGGGTGCTGGTGATATTCGAAGTCGCTCGCAGTCATGCCACCATGATCACGCACAAGGCCCGGAATCCTGGGATTCCGGGCCGATGGCTCCCCCACTTGGACTCGAACCAAGAACCTACCGGTTAACAGCCGATTGCTCTGCCAATTGAGCTATGGAGGATCGCTGCGAACAGCCACGCTAGCCTAGCAAAAGTTCGGAGCTGGTCCGACTCACACGTGCAGTGCCGCGAGCCGCTCGACGTAGGGGTGCAGCGGATGCCGCAGCACCTCATCCACCTGTCCGTAACCCACCAGCAAGCCCGCATGCATCACCGCGATCTGCTCGGTCATCGTGCGCAGTTCGCGCAGATCGTGCCCGATCACCAGTGCCGAGAAGGCGCGTTCGCGTTGCAGATCGGCGATGACGGTCAGGATGCGACCGCGCACCAGCACGTCGACGCCCATGGTCGGGTCGTCGGCGACGAGCAGCGTGGGTTCCAGGATGAGCGCCCGCGCCAGCGCGATGCGCTGCCGTTGACCGCGGCTGAGCTCGTGCGGGTACTTGTTCATCACCGCGAGCGGGAGTCGGACCGCATCGATCAGCGTCGCCACCGCCGCTCCGGCATCCAGACGGTCGAATCGTCGGTCGCGCTGATAGATCGGCTCGGCGACGTTCTCGCCGATGGTCAGGTGCGGTTCGAGGGTCGAGCCGCCGTCCTGCGGCAGGTACCCCACCTTGAGGGAGAGCCGATCGAGACGCCTCGAGGTCGTGCTCCGCAGTTTCTCGCCGAGCACCTCGAGTGTGCCCCCGATGATGTGCGGCGCCTCGCGCTCGCCCGGAAGCTGCTGGGCGCCGACCGCACGGGCCAGGGTGCTCTTGCCGGACCCCGCCTCCCCCACCACACCGAGGATGCCGCCGGCCGGGATCTCGAAGGTGACCCCGCTCACGGCGGCGACCCCGTCACGGTACGCGAGGGAGAGGTCTGCCGCGCGGACGGAGATCCCCGGAGGTGGCTTCACGATTCGACCCTATCCGTCTGCGAAACCTATTCCTTGCGGATCTGCCTGCGCTCGATCTCGAGGGCCACCGATTCGCGGCTCAGGCGGTCCCACCGAACCTGGTCGCCCTCCGCCTTCGCGCGTTTCATGGCGCCGAGAACCTCCGCCTTCCTGCGCAGGATGTCGCGATCGACGAGCGCCGCAACGACCCCCTCGCAGTACGCCTCCACCTGGTCGGCGCGCTGCGGGATCGGCGCGACCGCGAGCTGCGTCACGAGGGTCGCGAAGGCGACAGG
>JALYHS010000100.1 GCA_030776385.1 Actinomycetota bacterium | reverse complement strand
GATGTCGACCTCGATGTGGCGGATGTCACCGGTGCTGATTCCGGTCAACACGCGCGCGGTGCTGCGGCACGGGGAGCAGAACTCCGACGAGAGTTGCAGCAGGGTGGCTCGTTCGCCCAACTGGAGGCCCTCGATCCGCCCAGCCGCCGCGCGTACACGTCCTTGCGAGGCGCGCCAGATGAGTCCGAGCGCGCTCGCAACAGCGACCAGCCCGACGAGAATGGCGACGATCAGCATGGAAGTGACGTTATTCGTCGAGCGTCAGCGTTTGGCCTGTGTTGCGGACTATGACGGAATACCATCGACCCGATGAGCACCCCGCACCCTTACGAAGACCTCCTGCGCGACACCTTCGTGAACGGCACGCACAAGACCGATCGCACCGGCACCGGAACCCGCAGCGTGTTCGGTCGGCAGCTCCGCTACGACCTCTCCGAGGGCTTCCCGCTGATCACGACGAAGCGCGTGCACTTCAGGTCGATCGCGTACGAACTGCTGTGGTTCCTGCGCGGCGAGAGCAACGTGGGCTGGCTGCGCGAGCACGGCGTGACCATCTGGGACGAGTGGGCGGATGCCACGGGCGAGCTCGGTCCCGTCTATGGCGTGCAGTGGCGCTCCTGGCCGACCCCTTCGGGCGATCAGATCGATCAGATCTCGGATGTCATCGACCAGATCCGCGTGAATCCCGATTCTCGTCGGCTGATCGTCTCCGCCTGGAACCCTGCCGACATCCCGTCGATGGCTCTCGCCCCCTGCCACGCGCTGTTCCAGTTCTACGTGGCGGACGGCAAGCTCTCGTGCCAGTTGTACCAGCGCAGCGCTGACCTGTTCCTCGGCGTCCCGTTCAACATCGCCAGCTATGCGTTGCTCACTCACCTCGTCGCCGCGCAGACCGGCCTTGAGGTCGGCGACTTCGTCTGGACCGGCGGCGACTGCCACATCTACGACAATCACCTCGAGCAGGTCGAGGAGCAGCTGTCCCGTGCGCCGTTCCCGCTGCCGCGTCTCGCTATCACCGCCCGGCGGGACAGCATCTTCGAGTACACCTTCGAGGATTTCGCGATCGAGGACTACCAGCACCATCCCGCGATCCGCGGCGCTGTCGCGGTATGACGGGGGCACGGTGAGCCTGGCTCTGATTTGGGCCCAGGCCGCGAACGGCGTGATCGGCGCGGACGGCTCGATGCCCTGGCACGTCCCGGAGGACATGGCCCACTTCAAAGACCTCACCATGGGGACGACGGTCATCATGGGCCGCAGAACCTGGGATTCCTTCCCGGATCGCTTCCGCCCCCTTCCCGGACGTCGCAACATCGTCGTCACCCGGGATCTCTCCTGGTCCGCGGACGGCGCCGAGGCCGTCCACTCGGTTGAAGCTGCCCTGGCCCTCGACCCCTCCCCGTGGATCATCGGAGGCGCCCAGCTCTACGCGGCCACCCTCGCCCGCGCCGATCGCCTCGAGGTCACCGAGATTGCCGTCTCCCCGGACGGGGACGCCCACGCCCCCGCGATCGACCCGGCGCTCTGGGCGACGACACCGGCCTCGGACGACGGCCCGTGGCTCACCTCCCGCACCGGTCTCGATTACCGCTTCCTGAGCTTCACCCGCGCGTAGAGGCGGCGCACTCGCCCGCCCCCTCCGCCCTGCGCGGGGCCGCCCCGCCCCGCGTGGCCGCCCCGGCTGCTCGAGATGCGGGCCAGGAGAGGTGCGGTGGCCAAAACGTTCTGCAATCTGCGGGGGTTCCCGCGTCGCAAATATCCCCGCGAGAATTCACGCAGATTGCGGAGTGTTGCGAGGGGGCACCGCTCCTCCCCAGGTCCGATCTCCGGGATTGTCTAAGGGCACGCCCAACCCCGGCGTTCACGGTCGCAGCGGGCGCGGAACCATCGCTCCATGCCTCACGTCGTGGACGCAATTCATAAGCGTGGCGGGATCGCCCGCACCTGGGAACTCGTGGCGGACGGGATCGAGCCGATGTTCATCGAGCTCGCTGCCGAGATGGGGCGGATTGTGCGGCTTCGGAAGGGGTGGTACGGCGCTCCAGGTCTTGACGATGCGGTGACCGAAGCGGTCCGGCT
>JALYHS010000099.1 GCA_030776385.1 Actinomycetota bacterium | reverse complement strand
CCCTTCTTCGTGCGGTGTTCAGCGCGACGCGGCCTTCGCGGCCGGCGCGAGTTCGACCTGATGCAGCATCGCCAGGTCGGACGTGATCGCAGCGATCTGCTCGGCGCGCTTCGCCGTCGACCAACCGAGCACCTCGCCCGCGAGCTCTGCGAGCTCCACGATGAGCGGCGCGGTCACCGCTCCGACGAACGCGACGCTGGTGCGCCGGTAGACGAGGTCGGCGAGGCCGACGGTCTGCTCCTCGCGCACCAGGTAGCGGATCTCGTCGGTCGTGTAGCCGTCGAGGTGGGCGAGCGGCGCATCCGCGTCACCGAAGGAGTCGATGATCGCCGCCGCTGTGGTTCCGTAGCGTTCGAGCAGCACTTCGGCGCGCGCAGCGCCGACCTTCGAGGCATGCGCGGTGACCCAGCTGAGGCGATCCTCCGCCGTGCGCGGGAATCCGGCGCCTCCTCCGATCGCGAGCGTCTCGGTGCTCACCGGGTGTGCAGCGCCGAGACGTTCCAGCACCAGGTTCGCCATGTGCTCGCCCAGCGCGCGGAAGGTGGTCCACTTGCCGCCGACCAGGCTGAGCAGCAGGCCGCCGTCCGCGAGTTCCGCGGGCTCGATCCGGTAATCGCGGGAGACGAATCCGGGGGTCTCGTCGTCGTGGCGGGGGAGCGGGCGGATGCCGCTGAAGCGGTACACGATCTGCGCGCGATCGAGCTGGATCTGTGGCAGCACGTGGTGCACGAGCTCGAAGAAGTAGTCGACCTCCTCCTCCGTGCACACCACGGGCTCACGCGGATCCGCCTCGATGTCGGTCGTGCCGACCATGACGCGCCCCTTGAGCGGGTAGATCAACACGATCCGGCCGTCGTCGTTCTCGAAGAACAGCTCACGACCCTTCATGGCCTCGAGCAACTCGGGGTGGTCGAGCACGATGTGCGAGCCCTTGGTGCCGCCCATGTACCGGGTCTCCACGCCGAGATCGTCGTTGGTCAGGTCGGTCCACGGCCCGGTGGTGTTGACGATGACCTTCGCGCTCATGCCCCACTCGTGCCCACTGGCCACATCGCGAAGACGAACCTCGGAGCCGGACATCCCGACCACTTCGACGTAATTGGCGGCTCGACCGCCGGCTGCGGCGCCGTCGAGGAGCACGTCGAGCGCGAGACGCTCGGGGTTGTGCATGGAGGCGTCGTAGTAGGTCGCCGTGTACTTGAGGGTGGGGTTCAGATCCGGCATCGCCTGCAGCGACTTCGTGCGCCCGAGGAAGCGGTGTCGGGGCACCGAGCCGCCGTCACGCGAGAACGAGTCGTAGATGACGAGCCCGACCTTGATGAGGAGGGCGCCGCGCTCGACGGTGGTGCGTTGCTTGTGGGTCAGGAATCGCAGGGGAGCGGAGAGCACGCCCGAGAACGTCTTGAAAATCGGGATCGTGGTCTCGAGCGGCCGAACGTAGTGCGGCGCGTTCTTGAGCAGCCGGTTGCGCTCGTGCACGGCCTCGTTCACGAGCCGGAATTCGCCGTTCTCGAGGTAACGTACCCCGCCGTGGATCATGTGCGAGGAGGCGGAGGAGGCACCTGAGGCGTAGTCACCGCGTTCGACGAGCGCGACGTTCACCCCCTGCAGGGCGAGTTCGCGGAACGTCGCCATGCCGTTGATGCCCCCGCCGAGCACGAGCACATCGGCAGCGGGGTTCGCGACGAGATCGGCGACATTCGGACGGAGCTTCGGAGTGATGGTTCGAGCAGCCATGGCTCAAGCATCCCTCAGGATGGCGACTCTCGCACGTTCGACCACGAACCCTGCACATATGTGCAGAATAGGATCATGGCCCATCTCGATGACTCATCCGCGATCCGGACCCGCGATGCTCTCACCGCCGCGCGGCTCTACTACCTGCAGGACCTGACGATGGAGGCGATCGCGCGCGAACTGGCCGTGTCGAGGTCGTCGGTGTCGAGATTGCTCTCGTTCGCCCGCGACACGGGACTCGTCGACATCACGGTGCGGTCGCCGCGCGAGATGCCCAGTGTGATCGAGCAGGAGCTCCGCCGCCGCTACTCGGTCGTCGCGCACGTCGTGCCGATGCCGGATGTCACCACCGACGTCGATCGCCGCGA
>JALYHS010000098.1 GCA_030776385.1 Actinomycetota bacterium | reverse complement strand
GTGAACGAGGCGTCCCGAACGATCAGGGTCGTCACCGGGCCCGCCACGGTCTGCTCGGCATCGCTGGATGCCGCGAGAGTCCACTCGCCCAGCGGAGCCTCGGGCACGGTGAACTCGACGCCGTTGTCTGCCGAGTTGAGCAGCAGCGCGAAGGAGTCGCCGTCACGGTGCCCGAAGAGGAACGTCACCGAACGTGCATCCGGATTCTCCCAGTCGTTGTCCGCGAACTCAGCAGCATCCGAGCGGAGAACCGTCACCGTGTCCTGCTCCGCGTCGCCCGGCGCGTGCCGGAACCACGAAGGGCGGAGCGCCGGGTTGTCGCGCCGGAGAGCGAGGAGTCCGCGAGTGAAGTCCAGCAGTTCACCATCGGCGGCATCCCAGTGGAACCACGAGATGTCGTTGTCCTGGCAGTACGCGTTGTTGTTGCCGCCCTGGGTTCGTCCCATCTCGTCGCCGCCGAGAATCATCGGCACCCCCGCCGACAGCAGCAAGGAACCGAGGTAGTTGCGCTGCTGGCGCCGGCGGTACTCGAGGACCGCGGCGTCGTCCGTCGGCCCCTCGACGCCACCGTTGATCGACTTGTTGTCGCTCTCGCCGTCGTTGTTGTCCTCGCCGTTCGCCTCGTTGTGCTTGTCGGAATAGGAGACGAGATCGTTCAGCGTGAAGCCGTCGTGCGCCGTGATGAAGTTGACACTCGACAGCGGGGACCGCCGGGACGCCTCGTAGACGTCCGGGCTGCCGAGCACCCGCTGGCTGGTGGTTCCGAGGACGCTCTCGGCGCCGCTCCAGAAGTCGCGCAGGTCGTCGCGGTACTTGCCGTTCCACTCCGACCAGGTCGCCGGGAATCCGCCGACCTGATAGCCCGCGGTGTCCCACGGCTCCGCGATCATCTTCACGGGGGCGAGGGTGGGATCCTGCTCGATCAGAGTGAGGAACGCGCTGTGCAGTTCGGCGTCGCCGTCCTGGCGGGTCAGGGTGGTGGCTAGGTCGAAGCGGAACCCGTCGACGTGCATCTCGGTGACCCAGTAGCGGAGCGAATCCATGATCAGACCCAGCGCGGCTGGGTGGCCGACGTTGAGGCTGTTCCCGGTCCCCGTGGTATCGAAGTAGTTGGCCTCGTCGCCGTCGACGAGACGGTAGTACGAGGCGTTGTCGATGCCCTTGAAACTGAGGGTCGGACCCAGATGATTACCCTCCGCCGTGTGGTTGTAGACGACATCCAGGATCACTTCGAGTCCGGCCGCGTGCAGGGCCTTCACCATCGACTTGAACTCGTCGACCTGCCCGCCGCTATCGCCCACCGACGAGTACTCGCCGTGCGGCGCGAAGAACCCGATGGAGTTATAGCCCCAGTAGTTGCGCAGCCCCTTCTCGTCGAGGTGGCTGTCCTGCACGAACTGCTGCACGGGCATGAGCTCGACCGCGGTGACGCCCAACCCGGTCAGGTAGTCGATGGCGGCCAGGCTGGCGAGGCCGCGGTACGTGCCCCGGATGTCCTCGGGCACATCCGGGTGCAGCTGCGTGAATCCCTTCACGTGGGTCTCGTAGATGACCGTCTCGGCGAGCGGCCGCGCCAGCGGAGCGTCGTCGCCCCAGTCGAAACCCGAGTCCGTGACGACGGATCGCGGCGTGGAGTCGGCGCTGTCGGTCTCATCCATCTTCTCGGGGTGGTCGAGGTCGTGAGCGAACACGGCCTGACCCCATTCGTACCCGCCGGAGACGGCAGTCGCGTGCGGGTCAAGGAGCAGCTTGTGCACATTGTGGCGCAGTCCGGAAGCGGGCGACCACGGGCCATTCACTCGGATGCCGTAGCGCGTGCCGACGATGACGCCGGGGACGAAGCCGTGGAAGACGTGGCCGGTGCGCTCCTCCAGGGGGACCTGCCGCTCGCCTTCCCCGTCGAAGATGCAGAAGAGGATCGAGTCGGCGCTCTCGCTGTAGATGGCGTAGTTGGCGCCGCCTTCGGTGAGGGTGACTCCGAGCGGGTAAGGGAGGGTACGGATGTGGTGCTCCTCGTGGGGGACGCGGTCTGACGGGAAATCAGGCGCCGGTGCCCAACCTCATCGACGATAACCGCGGAGTGCACCCGGCGGAGGGGCCTTGACAGAAAGCGAAGTCTGCTAGTTGCCCGTGGCTGCGCAGCCGCGGGTCGCTGCGCAACTACATTCCGATGCATGGCGCACAAGAAGAGCACTAGCCCGGGATCAGCACCGAATAAGGCCGCATACGAGGCGGAGCTGAAACGCCTGCAGGTGGAGCTGGTCGCCATGCAACGGTGGGTCACGGCATCCGGATCCCGTGTTCTGGTGATCTTCGAGGGTCGGGATGCCGCGGGCAAAGGCGGCGCCATCAAACGGGTGATGCAGTACCTCAACCCGAGATCGGCACGCGTCGTCGCGCTTCCCGTTCCGAGCGATCGGGAGCGCGGGCAGTGGTACTTCCAGCGCTACATCGAGCGGCTCCCCACACGCGGTGAGATCGTGCTCATGGATCGCTCGTGGTACAACCGGGCCGGCGTCGAACACGTGCTCGGCTACTGCACGCCGGAGGAGTACGAGCGGTTCCTGCGACAGGTGCCGGTGCTCGAGCGGATGCTCGTCGATGACGGGATCATCCTGCTGAAGTACTGGTTCTCGGTGTCTGACGAGGAGCAGGAGCGGCGGTTCGCGTCCCGGCTCAAGGACCCGATGCGCCGCTGGAAGCTGTCGGAGACGGACCTCCTCTCGATCACCAAGTGGGAGGCGTACTCCCGGGCGAAGGACGACATGTTCCGGGTGACCGACCTGCCGGAGGCCCCGTGGTGGACGGTCGAAAGCGATAACAAGAAGGCGGCGAGACTGGACGCCATCCATCACCTGCTGTCGCAGATCCCCTACGAGACGGTCGAGCCGGAAAAGATCTCCCTCCCCGCGCGTCCGGCTGCCGACGACTACGACCGGCCGCCACGCGAGCTGTACCGGTACGTCCCCCCGCACGCGGACTCCGTCGCCCACGCGTGAGCGGCAAACTCTTCACACGTCGTCCCCCTGAGCAGAACCTCCGCCGACTACCTCGCCCGTCACCCCCCTGGAACGATTGACTGCCGAGCATGGCGGCTGAACAGCGGCAATATGACCGATCAGAGAATTACTCGGTCTCGCGGGCGGATGAGTTTCGGATCAGACGTTGACTCGCGATCCCCAGACACGCGACGAGTAGGCCAGCACCCGCAGCTGCCGCGAGTGCCGCCGGCGGCCCGAGACGATCCGAAAGCACACCAGCGACGGGTGATCCCACGGCAATGCCAGCGAAGATGATGACGGAGAGCCAGGTGAAAGCTTCCGTGCGTGACCGTGACGAGACCAGGGCCGGCACGAGCGCGTTCCCGCTGATGAGGGTCGGGGAGTTCGCCAGACCGGCGATGAATAGGGCGACGCCGAGGGTCGCAAGGCTTCCTGAGGCAAGGGCCGTCAGGCACGCACCCAGTGCGATTCCCACGGAC
This sequence comes from Actinomycetota bacterium, assembly GCA_030776385.1. Lineage (GTDB taxonomy): Bacteria > Actinomycetota > Actinomycetes > Actinomycetales > Microbacteriaceae > Lysinimonas. The sequence goes on along the minus strand of JALYHS010000098.1, from coordinate 777 downwards.
CCAATGAGGAGCCGTCGTCTCACGCTGACCCGCCATCTGACAGCCCCGAAGACAACCCCGCTCATCACGCTTCCGAGCGCCCAGACTCCGAGAAGGATCCCTGCTCCCACCGTTTCGTGCTGGCTCTTCGCAACGGCCACCACGCCGACCTCGATCAAGCCGAACATGGTGCCAATCGCGAAAAATAGTGCCACCACGGCGCCAAACCCGCCGGAGCGCATCGCACTTCGCCCCACCGACCGATCTGGTCGAAACCCCGGCGGAGCCGTCGAGGATTGTACAAGAAGCGCGGTGGTTGCCATCAAGCCGATGCCGCCCGAAACAATCACGCCCCAGCTCGGCCCAGCCGACGCAACCAACGAAGCCACGAGAACGGGACTGAGGACGAAGGCCGCTTCCTCCACCAACGATTCGAGTGCCAACGCGGTGCCCATCCTGTCCCGGGTGTCGTCGCGGAGGAGGTGCGTCCAACGAGCTCGCGTCAGCGATCCCACTTGCGGGAGGCACAACCCCGCCACCGCGGCCGCGGCGGCGATGGCGACGAGGGATGCGTGACGAGATGCGGTGATCAGGACGACAACCAACGCGGTCTCGTGCACGACGAGGAGCGGCAGAACCACGCGTCGCTGTCCGAACCGGTCCACGAAGCGCGCGACGATCGGTGCCGCAGCGGCTTGACTCAAAGCAAAAACGCCAGCGACGGAGCCCGCCGCAGCAAACGTCAAGCTATTGCCCGTGAGAAGGAGCACAAGAGACAGGCCCAGCATCGCCTGGGGC
>JALYHS010000097.1 GCA_030776385.1 Actinomycetota bacterium | reverse complement strand
CTCTCGCCAGGAGGATGCGCTGGGGTTCATGCTCGTCGAGGAAGTGCGGGAACATCTCTTCCGCGGTGTCCATCACCTCGGGGATGCCGTAGCCGGCGAGTTCGCAGGCGTTGTTGATCTCCGTCATTCCAGCGAAGACGCCGTCGTGGTCCTCGGCCAGGCTCGGCGGGATCGCGACCTCCTCGATGGTGAACTCCGGCATCCTGCCCCTCCGCTTTGTGGTCGCGTCTGTCGAGCCGCGCCCGTCGAAGCGCAGCCTTGCAGCCTAGTCGCGCGACGTCGCCGGCGACCAGCATTGCCGCAATCAACGTCGAGCGACCAACGCCAGCGTTTACGCGATCCGAACATCCGGCTGACCCTGGTCGAATCCGGCCACGCGAGAGTCGTCGACATGAACAGATTCCTGATGACCACCACCTCCCTCGCCGTCGGTGCCGCGCTGATGCTCGGGGGAGCCGCCGCAGCCAATGCGGCCACGCCCGCCCCCTCGGCACCGGTGACGAGTTCGGCCCGTGCTTCGGCGACCAGCTGCACCTTCGGCGAACACCTGCTCTCCGCGTTCCGAACCGAGCCGAAGGCGATGCGCGCCGACCTGAAGGCGGCGCGCGCCGAGAAGCCGGGCTCCCAGCGACGCAAGGACCTGCAGGCGATCAAGGCCAAGGCCCTCGACGGGGGCTACGGCGCCACTGCCGAGGCGAAAGCGAAGTTCCTGCAGAGCCACAAGGGCGACCTCACGGGCATCCGCCCGCTGCCCGCCGCGCTCACCGCCGACCTGAAGACCCTGCACTCCGAGAAGGGCAAGGCCGCCAAGCTCGCCGAACTGAACACGATCGCCGACAAGGCGCTCGCCGGAGGCTACGGCACGAAACTGCAGACCCTCGCGAAGGATGTCAAGGCGAGCAACGCCTGGCAGACCTGCACCCCCGCGGTGACGGGGAGCTAGCGCCCCTTCCGGTACCGTTGTCGCTGCCGCCCGGTGCATTCGTCCGCACCCTGGCGGCAGCGATTTCGGTGCTCAGGAAGGGGTCGGCGTGTATCTGAAAAGCCTGACCCTCAAAGGCTTCAAATCCTTCGCGCAGCCCACCACATTCGCGTTCGAACCGGGCGTGACCTGCGTTGTCGGGCCGAACGGCTCCGGCAAGTCGAACGTCGTCGACGCCCTCGCCTGGGTGATGGGTGAGCAGGGCGCCAAAACTCTGCGCGGCGGCAAGATGGAGGACGTCATCTTCGCCGGCACCGCCACCAAGGGACCGCTCGGCAGGGCCGAGGTGGTGCTGACCATCGACAACGCGGATGGCCTGCTCCCGATCGAGTATTCCGAGGTCACGATCTCCCGCACGCTGTTCCGCAACGGCGGCAGCGAGTACGCGATCAACGGTGAGCAGTGCCGACTGCTTGACGTGCAGGAGCTGCTCAGCGACTCCGGGCTCGGTCGCGAGATGCACGTCATCGTCGGGCAGGGTCAGCTGGATCAGGTGCTGCACGCCACTCCTGAGGAACGCCGCGGGTTCATCGAGGAGGCGGCCGGCATCCTGAAGCACCGTCGTCGCAAGGAGAAGACCCTCCGCAAGCTCGACGCGATGCAGGCGAATCTGACGCGGCTCTCCGACCTGGCCGGCGAGATCCGGCGTCAGTTGAAACCCCTCGGGCATCAGGCCGAGATCGCTCGCGAGGCGCAGACCATCGCCGCGATCGTTCGGGATGCCCGGGCCCGTCTGTTGGCCGACGAGGTCGTCGAACTACGCGCGGCCCTCGCCGACGTGAGTCGCACCGAGGGGGAACGCAAGACGGAGCGGCTGGTGCTGCAGGAGCAGCTCGACCAGGCCAAGCTGCGTCAAGCCCGCCTCGAGCAGACCATGACAGGCGATTCGGTGGATGTCGCGCGCCGTGTCAGCTTCGGCCTTGAGCAGGTGCAGGATCATCTGCGCTCACTTTTCACCCTCGCCAACCAGCGACTCTCGTTGCTCGGCCAGCAGGCGGAACTGCCCGGTATGACCACCACGATCTCGCCGCGCATGGTCGAGGACGCCCGCGAGGAAGCGGCCCGTCTCGCTGCGGGTGTTGCTGAGGTCGAGGCGCTGCTCGGACGCGCGAGCGCGACGACCGCCACCGCGCGCGCGTCCCTCGACTCCCTGGATGACGAGATCAGCGCCCAGAGCGCCCTCATCTCGCAGCACGACCTCGAGCAGGGGCGCCTCAGTGGGCAGGTGGATGCCGCGGAATCCCGTCGCACGGCCACCCGGGGTGAGCTCGACCGTCAGCGCGCCGCGCTCGAGGCCGCGGAGTTTCGTCGCGAGCAGGCCAGGGCAGCGCTGCTCGAGGTGGAGGACGCGGTAGATGAGGGTGGTTCCGACGTCGAGCTCGCGTCGGTGGTCGAGCTCGCCGAGACCCGGGTGAGAGAGCTGCAGGTCGAGGTGGAGGTGCTGCGGGATGAGCTGCACGCGTCCGAGCGCGAGCGCGACGCGCTCGCTGCCCGCACCTCGGCCCTCTCGATGGCCGTCGAGCAGAAGGACGGCTCTGCGTCGATCATGTCGGCGGGCGGCATCCGCGGTCTGGTGGCCGAGCACGTGCAGGTGCGCGCCGGATACGAGGCCGCGATCGCGGCGGCACTCGGAACCCTCGCGGACGCGGTGCTCGCCGATTCGCGGGACGCCGGCCTCTCCGCGCTGGCGCAGGCGCGCGACGCCAATGCCGGCCGGGTCCAGATCGTCGTGGCAGACGGGCCCGAAGCCGAAACAATGGCCGGACTTCCTCTGGGTGTCGAAGCCGCCGCGTCTCTCGTGTCCGCCCCGTCCGGTATCCGCGGACTGCTCGCGCGCACCGTCGTGGTAGCGGACCTGGCCGCTGCCCGTGCCGCGTGGCCCCTGCTGCACGCACTGCGGGTCGAGGGCCTCACCGTCATCACCCGCGACGGCGATGTGCTCACCGAATACGTGTTGCGCGGTGGCTCGGGCGGCGGACGCAGCACGCTCGAACTCGTCGCCGAGCGTGACGCCGCACAGGAGAAGCTGGTC
>JALYHS010000096.1 GCA_030776385.1 Actinomycetota bacterium | reverse complement strand
CTACGCGATGGGCAACCCGCGCTTTGCCGGTTTGCTCGCCTGGGTGGGTTTCGACTACCAGGCGGAGATGGGGAACGAGTACCACGGAGTGAAGACCTCCGGACTCGGCGACGTCTTTCGAATCCTCAAGCCCGGGGCGGCCATCTATCAATCACAGGTGGCGCCTAGTGAACGCGTCGTCCTCGAGCCCGCGTTCACGTGGGATCCGCCGCAGTTCGGCCAGGCGAACGCCTACGGTGGGCGCTCGGAGCACACGCTCTGGGGTCCGGGCGAACGAGCGATGATCTGTTCCAACTGTGATCGGATCGAGGTCTACCTCGGGACCGAGCGCGTGGGCGTGGTCCACCCGGATCGCGAGCGATTTCAGAATCTCGCCTACGCGCCGTCGTTCGTCGACCTGAGCCTCATGGATCGCGAGTCGGCAGATCTGCGTCTCGAGGGATACCTGGGGGACGAACTCGTCATCACTCGAGAGTTCGCCGGAGATCGCACGGGCGACTCCCTCTCGGTCGTCGCAGACGATCAGGAGCTCATCGCGGACGGCGTGGATGCCACGCGCGTGACGATGCGGGTCGTGGATCGTCACGGCAGTGCGCGCGGCGCCGCGCGGGTTCGCGTCGATTTGACGGTGAACGGCCCCGGCGTTCTTCTGGGCGACAACCCGTTCGACCTCGAAGAGACGGGGGCCGTGGCTGCCGTGTGGGTGCGAACCGTCGCCGGCGGGGTGGGACCGATCACTCTCAAAGCTTTTGCACCTGGATTCGGCCAGACGGCCGTAACGATCGGGACGTCGCAGCCGAGTGCCGCGTCGTCAGAGAAGGGATAGGCATCGTGCATATTGATCTGGAGGGTCGCGTCGCCATCGTGACCGGTGCGGGACGGGGAATCGGGCGTGACCTGATCATGCGACTCGCCGACGAGGGGGTGACGACCGTCGCTGTCGACGTGAATCAGCAGGATCTCGACGCGCTCGGCGCCGACCTCGCGGCTCGCGGTGCGCCCGGTGCCCAGATTCGCTGCGATGTGACCAAATACGATCAAATCGAGCACGTGGTCTCGGAGGCCACACGGCTGTACGGTCGAATCGACATCCTGGTCAACAACGCGGGGGTGACGGCCACCGGACCGGTCGACCTCCTCTCCGAGGAGGCGTGGCGGTTCTGCCACGACGTCAACCTCACCGGTACCTTCCTGTTCTGCAAGGCCGTGATCCCGGTGATGAAAAGCCAGCGGTCGGGCCGGATCATCAATGCGTCGTCGTTCGCGGCCATCATCCCGAGCGTGGCGCACGCGGCGTATGCGTCGTCGAAGGCGGCGGTGGCTCACTTCACGCGCGCTGTCGCCGGGGAGCTCGGTCCTTGGGACATCACCGTGAACGCCTACGCTCCTGGCATGATCCCGACCGATCTGAACCATTTCGACGAGAGGCCTCCCGCCGAGCAGGATGTCCTGCTCGACACCCTGACACTGCGCCGGTGGGGGACCAAGGAGGACATCGGCAACGTGGTCTGCTTCCTCGCGTCGGACCAGGCGGCGTACATCACGGGCACACTGCTTGATGTCAGTGGGGGCAAGCTCGCCACTCAGGTGCCGAGCGTCGCCTACGAATACGCCGATTCCGCCGACGCCGGCGTAATCATCTAGCGCGGCGGGAAGACTCGAGGTCAGCGAGAGCTATGCGCGCGTTCCAGATCACCGGACCCGGGGTCGGCACTGTCGAGGATGTTCCCGCCCCGCGCCCCGAGGCCGGGGAGGTGATCGTCGAGGTCGCCTACGTGGGGATCTGCGGGACCGACCTCGGGATCTTCCACCCGGAGCCGGGGCGCCTCGAGCAGATTCGATCTGGCTATCCACTTCGACTCGGACACGAGTGGAGTGGAACGGTGACGGAGGTCGGCCGGGGAGTCGACGGATCCTGGATCGGCCGACGGGTGACCGGCGACACGATGTTGGGCTGCGGGCACTGCGAACGGTGTCGCGACGGTCGCCATCACCTCTGCGAGGACCGGTATGAGATCGGCGTGCGTCGCGGCATGCCCGGGGCTCTGGCCGAGAAGCTCGTCGTGCCCGCGTCGGCGCTTCACGCTCTTCCGGATCAGGTGTCCGACATCATGGGAGCGCTCGTGGAGCCCGCTGGCAACTCGTGGCGTGCCGTTCATGCGGCGAGGCCCCGCGCCGGCAGCCGAACGCTCATCCTCGGCTCGGGCACCATCGGCCTCCTGTGTGCACAGTTCGCCCTGGCAGCGGGCAGTGAGGTGCATGTTCTCGGCATCGACCCCGCATCGCTTCGACTGGCGACCACCCTGGGGGTGACCGGTGCGTGGGGGCGCGAGGATCTGCCGTCACTGCGCTGGGACGCCGTCATCGACGCGACGGACGCGCCCTCCATGCCGCAGTTCGCGATCGACGTGGCCGAACCCGGCCGACGCGTCGTGCTCATCGGCGTCGCCCACAGTCCGAGTGAGATCGACTCCCGAGTCATCGTGCGCAAGGACCTCAAAGTCGTGGGGATTCTCGGCGCCTCGCAGGGACTGGATCCGGCCATCGAGGCGTTTGCTGCCGGCACGGTCGACCCGCTCCCGTTGGTCGGAACACTCATCGGGCTCTCCGGCGTCGCGGCGGTCCTCGATGGCCAGCGCCCGGATGCGGCCGGCGCGGGACCCAAGATCCTCGTCGACCCCCATCGCAACTAGCCGCGACGCATCGCGACTCGCCGCTACGCGTCGGCGGCGCGGGCGCGTTCGAGAGCACGCACCCGATTCGCCGTCGAGCCACCGAACCACGTCTCGCGTGCCGCGCGGAGGAACTCCACGGATGCGGCCATCTCATCCATTCCGTTGACCCCGTCTTCGATGCTGATCCATCCGTCGTAGCCGGCGCCGACCAGGATGGAGAAGATTCGGTCATAGTCGTTGAGGCCTTGACCGATCACACCGTGCATCAGCGCGGGCGAGTAGCCGAGTGTGCCGTCCGCCTGTCGCAGGGATTCCAGGTCGGCTCCTGGGGCGAGGTAGCGGTCGGATGCCTGCATCGACACGACACGGTCGATGACCGTCGCGAGGAAGTCGGCAGAATCCTCGCCGGCGACAATCGCATTGGACGGGTCGAACTGCACCCCGAAATGCGTGCGGTCGGGAATGCGGTCAAGCAGCGACAGGAACACCTCCTTCTTCTGGGCGAACTCCGGGTACTGCCAGGTGCTGGCTTTGTAGTGGTTCTCGATCGCCAACGTGACATCGAGTTCCCGGGCGATCGGAATCAGCCGGAGGATGGCATCGGCCGCCCAGGTGAGGCCCTGCTCGAGTGACGTCCCGGGGTGTGCCTGACCGCTGAGGACCCGGCAGGTGGCGCCCTGCCCGCCCAACCGGGCGGTGACCTCGATCATCCTCACCTCGAGGTCGAACTCGCGGGCCCGCTGATCCGCGTCGGGGTGAGTGAAGTCCGGCGAGGCGCACAGCATGGGCATATCGAAACCCGCTGACCTCACCGCATCCCCGACGCGGTCGACCCCGGCATCCGTGCTGTCCCAGAAGAACCCTGAGTGCATTTCGAGTCCGTCTGCGGGCAGACTGCGCGCGAGATCGATCCACTCGAATACCGACATCGAGCGATCGATCGCGATGGGCGCAATGTACGCCTTGGGGAAGACTGAGATTTTCACGAAATGCTCTCCTTGTCCGAAAAACCGGTCAGATCCGGCTGACGAGCGCCCCGACCTAGTGGAAGACGGCGCTCGACAGAATCAGCACACCCTGCGGCTCGAGGGATGCTCTGTCGACCATCTCTCCCGTCAGGGCGTCGGTGCCGCTGATCGGGACCGAGGTGGTGTTCGCCGAGTGGTTGATCACGAAGGTCAACTCACCCCGCGTGACAACTTCGACCCCGGGGAGCGGCTGCTCGAGGGCGCCCGCCACGCCGGCGTTCGAGAGGATCTCGCCGAGCAACTGGCTGCGCGCCTCGGGACTCGGAAGCGTGGCCACGTACCACGCCGTCCCCGTCCCCGCCCCCGCCTTGTTCTCGGTAATCGCCGGTGAGCCCGCGAGTGCGCCATCCGTGAACGTGGCACGGACATCAGC
>JALYHS010000095.1 GCA_030776385.1 Actinomycetota bacterium | reverse complement strand
CGCGGTCGCGCGCGCGCCAGCTAAAATCGCGACATGACCGAGACCGCGCAGCTCTGGCAGGTCCCGGTCACCTATGCGGCGATCGGGGCGACCCAGTCCGAGGACCTGCTGCAGCATCCGCCGAAGGGTTTTCGTCCGATCGAGCGCCGGGTGCGCGTCGGCTACGGGCCCGAACGCTGGGACTACGCGTGGGTGCAGACGATGAGCTGGGGAATCCAGCGACGGGCCGGGTTTCACGTGTCGGCTCTCGACAGTCCCGCCGCGGTGAGCGACGGCACCTACATCCCGGTGGCCTTCGACGCCTCCGGCACACCGGTCCAGCCCGCGACGAGCGACGACGAGGGCGAACTCACCTTCGCACCCGACGGATCGGCCCTGATCCGCCCCGGTGACACCGCCCTCCTGAAGTGGATGTTGTGGCCGGCCAGAATCCCGGCGCGCGTCGTATACGTGATCGACGAGCCCGACCGGAAGGGCTTCGCATACGGGACCCTGCCGGGACATCCGGAGCGCGGCGAGGAGGCCTTCGTCGTCGAACGCCGAGCCGACGACTCGGTGTGGCTGGTGATCCGGGCGTTCTCGCGCCCATCCAACGTGTTCTTCTGGGTGGCATATCCGGCGCTGCGAATGGTGCAGGCCATTTTCACCGCGCGCTACGAGCGTGCGCTGACCGGACCCATGGGAGCCTGACACGCGGGACCAAATTCTCTCGTGATCCGCAGAAAGCGAGCGTAGGCTCACGTTTGTGACTGATTACCGACCCCCTGTCAGCGACCTGGCCTTCGTCCTCGAGCACATCGTCGGCTACGACGAGCTCGCCGAACTGCCCGGCTTCGAGCATGCCGATCTCGACACCGTGACCGGACTCCTGTCCGATGCGGGCGAGTTCATCGCCGAAGTCGTCGCGCCTACCAATCGCATCGGCGACACCGTCGGTTCGGTGCGTAATCCGGATTCAACGGTCACCACCCCCGGACCCTTCAAGGCCGCGTACAAGCAGTTCGTCGACGCCGGCTGGCCCACGCTGCCCTTCCCGGAGGAGTTCGGCGGCGGCGGATTCCCGTCGGTCGTCGGTCTCGCGCTGCAGGAGATGCTGACCAGCGCGAACATGGCGTTCGCCCTCTGCCCGCTGCTCACCCAGGGCGCCATCGACGCCCTGCTGCACTACGGCAGCGACGAGCAGAAGGCGCGCTACCTGCCCAAGATGGTCAGCGGCGAATGGACCGGCACGATGAACCTCACCGAACCGCAGGCGGGCTCGGATGTCGGTGCTCTCGTGACCAAGGCGGTCCCGCGGGATGACGGCACCTTCGGCATCTCGGGCCAGAAGATCTACATCACATACGGCGAGCACGACATGGCCGAGCAGATCGTGCACCTCGTGCTTGCTCGAACTCCGGGGGCCCCGGCAGGCACCGCGGGCATCTCATGCTTCATCGTGCCGAAGTTCCTGGTGAACCACGACGAGACGCTGGGCGAGCGGAACGGGGTGCACGTTCTCTCGCTCGAACACAAGCTGGGCATCCACGGATCTCCGACCTGCGTGATGGAGTACGACGACGCCACCGGCTACCTGATCGGCGACCTGAACAAGGGTATGCGGATCATGTTCATCATGATGAACAACGCCCGCATCTCGGTGGGTAATGAGGGTGTCGCGCTCGGCGAGCGTGCATACCAGCAGGCTCTCGAGTACGCGCAGACCCGCCGTCAGGGACTCGCAGTCGGCCCGAACGGCTTGGACTCGGGCGTCGACTCGCCGATCATCGACCACCCCGACGTGCGACGGATGCTGCTCACCCAGAAGACCAACATCAGCGCCATGCGCAGCCTCATCCTGTACACGCAGTCGCAGGTCGACCGCGGCGCGCACCACCCGGACCCCGACGTGCGCGCTCGCGCGACCGAGATCGTCGGACTGTTGACCCCGATCTGCAAGTCGCTCGGCACCGACCTCGGCGTTGAGATGACATCGCTTGCGCTGCAGGTGCACGGCGGCATGGGCTTCATCGAGGAGACCGGCGCCGCGCAGCACTACCGCGACATCCGGATCGCGCCGATCTACGAGGGCACGAACGGCATCCAGGCGGCGGACCTCATCGGGCGCAAGCTGGGGATCCGCGGCGGTGCGTCCGTGACCGAGTTCCTCGCCCAGCTGGGCGAGTTGGACGGCCAGCTGGCGGACGCGGGCGACGCGTTCGCGAGTATCCGGGTGTCCTACGCGACGCAACTCGCCGCGCTCACCGCGACCACCAACTGGATGCTCCGCACCGGATCAGGCGACCCCGCCGCAGCACTCTCGGGCTCGAGCCCGTATCTGCGCCAGTTCGGGCTCGTCGTGCTCGCGTGGCTCCTTGCGAAGGGCGCGCTCGCGGCCGCCCCGCTGGACCGCGACCTCGCCGAGACCCGCCTCGTGATGGCCCGCTTCTTCGCCGAGCAGCTGTTGCCCGCTGCGGGCGGATACGCGGCAGCGGCGACCGCCGGCAGTGGTGACCTGTTCGCTCTCGACGCCGGCCAGTTCGCGGACCTCGTCGCTCGGTAGGGAGCGGTAGCAGTCAGCGGGGTGGTATCTGCCTGAGAAACACACCTTCGCACCCGGATGTCGCGGACGACCGCGGCGTTTCGATGCGGAGGTGTGTTCTCGCCGGGCTTGACCGTCCGCGACAATAGTCGGATGCCCTCCGCTCTCCCGATCGCCGACCCGGCCCCCGCCGACGGCCTGCTTCCGGAGTCGGTGACCGCGGGGTGGGGCGAGCGCGACTTCGGCGTCTACGTGCACGTGCCGTTCTGCCGTGTGCGCTGCGGATACTGCGACTTCAACACCTACACAGCCGACGAAGTGCGCGGAGTGAAACAGAGCGACTACGCGGCGCAGGCGACCGCCGAGATCGAGCGGGCGGGCGCGATCCTCGCAGCAACGGGCGCGCCCTCGCGAGCCGCCTCGACCGTGTTCTTCGGTGGAGGAACTCCCACCCTTCTCCCGGTCGCCCAGCTCGCCGAGATGCTCGCCGCCGTGCGCGACACATGGGGCCTGGAACCGGGTGCCGAGATCACGACTGAGGCGAACCCGGACTCGGTCACAGCCGAGTCGGTCGAGGCGCTCGCGAGCGCCGGATTCACCCGGGTCAGTTTCGGGATGCAGTCCGCCGTGCCGCACGTGCTCGCCACCCTCGAACGCACTCACGATCCCGAGCGGATTCCGCTCGTGGTCGAGTGGGCGCACGCCGCAGGGCTCCAGGTGAGCCTCGACCTGATCTATGGCACGCCGGGGGAGTCTCTGGATGACTGGCGCGCCTCGCTCGAACAGGCTGTGGCGCAGCATCCGGATCATGTGAGCGCCTACGCCCTGATCGTCGAACCCGGCACCAAACTGGCGCGTCAGATCAACCGTGGCGAGGTCGCGCAGCCCGACGACGACCTGCAGGCCGACATGTACGAACTCGCGGATGCTCTGCTCACCGGTGCGGGCTATGACTGGTACGAACTCAGCAACTGGGCAACGGATGCCGCCCGCCGGTCACGCCACAACCTCGCGTACTGGACCGGCCAGGACTGGTGGGGCGTCGGCCCGGGAGCTCACTCCCACGTCGGCGGGGTGCGCTGGTGGAATGTGAAACACCCGGCGGCCTACGCCGAGCGGATGGCGGCGGGCGTCTCACCCGCTGCCGGGCGCGAGACCCTCGACGACGCCACGCGCCGCACGGAGACGGTGCTGCTGACGAGTCGGATCTCCGACGGGCTGTCGATCAGCGAGCTCGACCTGGTGGGCCGGAGGTCGATCGCCGGGTTGATCGCCGACGGACTCATCGATGGCCGGGGGGCGATCGGTGGGCGCATCGTGCTCACGCTCTCCGGCCGCCTGCTGGCCGATGCCGTTGTGCGTCGCCTGCTGGGATCGTAGCCGGCGACCCGAGCTACTACTTGATGAACTCGATCGCCACCGGAATCCGGTAGAACTCGCCACGGTTCGCGGCGAGCGCGGCGACCCAGTAGAACAGGATTCCTCCGACGTGCGTCAGGGTCGCCCACATCTTCTCGTCGGCCGGGCTCATGGTCGGTTGGATGGCGTACCGCGC
>JALYHS010000094.1 GCA_030776385.1 Actinomycetota bacterium | reverse complement strand
GCTTACGCGGGATCACCCGATCCGCCTGGAGGTCGAGGCCGGGGACGAGCGTCTGATCGGTCATGGCGGCAAGCTACTTCCGTCGAGTGAACGCACCGTGCCGGGCGTTGGACACATCCTGCCGCGTGCGGTGTCACCGCGCCAGAAGGCGGGACGCGACATCCGCCTCAGTCGCCCTGTCCCGGCTGATGCCCTCGACGCGGTGGGCGAGCGTGTCCTGAACCAAATCAAGGATGCAATCGCCGGATGTCGCCAAGTTCCCCGTGATTCGTTGCAGATCGCGGCTCCGCTCCTTGATTTGGACGGGGTCGAGGCGGCCGGAAATGAGTCGCAGACGCCGTGTTGAGCCGATCCGACTCAAGTTCACAGGTTCAGCGCTTGACAAGCCAACACGCGGATTGCCAAACTTGATCCTGTTCGACTCAAGTCGGGCATCCGGACTTTGGAAACAAAGCAGTTCAAGGAGCAGAACCTCACATGGCTCGAGCAGTAGGTATCGACCTCGGAACCACCAACTCGGTGGTCGCCGTCCTCGAGGGTGGCGAGCCCACCGTCATCGCCAACGCAGAAGGTTTCCGCACGACCCCGTCGGTCGTGGCCTTCACGAAAGACGGCGAGGTGCTGGTCGGCGAGACCGCCAAGCGCCAGGCCGTCACCAACGTCGATCGCACCATCGCATCGGTGAAGCGCCACATGGGCACCACCTGGACGCAGGAGGTCGACGGCAAGAAGTACACGCCGCAGGAGATCTCGGCGCGCATCCTGGGCAAGCTCAAGCGCGACGCCGAGCAGTACCTGGGCGAGGACGTGACGGATGCCGTCATCACCGTCCCCGCGTACTTCAACGACGCCGAGCGCCAGGCCACCAAGGAGGCGGGCGAGATCGCCGGCCTCAACGTGCTGCGCATCATCAACGAGCCCACCGCGGCCGCCCTGGCATACGGCCTGGACCGCGGCAAGGAGGACGAGCTCATCCTCGTCTTCGACCTCGGTGGCGGAACGTTCGACGTGAGCTTGCTCGAAGTGGGCAAGGACGACGACTTCTCCACCATCCAGGTGCGCTCGACCGCGGGCGACAACCGCCTCGGCGGCGACGACTGGGACCAGCGGGTCGTCGACTACCTGATCAAGAAGTTCAAGGACACCACGGGCGTCGACGTCTCTACCGACAAGATCGCGAAACAGCGTCTCAAGGAGGCGGCGGAGCAGGCCAAGAAGGAGCTCTCGAGCTCGATGAGCGCCAGCATCCAGCTGCCGTACCTCTCGCTCACCGAGAACGGCCCCGCCAACCTCGACGAGTCGCTCACGCGCGCCCAGTTCGAGCAGATGACCGGCGACCTCCTCGACCGCACCAAGAAGCCGTTCGAAGACGTCATCAAGGAGGCGGGCGTCAAGGTCGGCGACATCGCCCACGTGGTACTCGTCGGCGGATCGACCCGCATGCCCGCGGTCTACGAGCTCGTCAAGAAGCTCACAGGCGGCAAGGACCCGAACAAGGGCGTCAACCCGGATGAGGTGGTCGCCGTCGGCGCCGCCCTCCAGGCCGGCGTGCTGAAGGGCGAGCGCAAGGACGTGCTGCTCATCGATGTCACCCCCCTGAGCCTCGGAATCGAGACCAAGGGCGGCATCATGACCAAGCTCATCGAGCGCAACACGGCCATCCCGACCAAGCGGAGCGAGACCTTCACGACGGCGGACGACAACCAGCCGTCCGTCGCGATCCAGGTCTTCCAGGGCGAGCGCGAGTTCACCCGCGACAACAAGGCGCTCGGCACGTTCGAGCTGACCGGCATCGCTCCCGCGCCCCGCGGCATCCCGCAGATCGAGGTGACATTCGACCTGGATGCCAACGGCATCGTGCACGTCGGCGCCAAGGACAAGGGCACCGGCAAGGAGCAGTCGATGACCATCACGGGTGGCTCCTCGCTGCCCAAGGAGGACATCGAGCGCATGGTCCGCGAAGCCGAGGAGCACGCCGCGGAGGACAAGTCCCGTCGCGAGGCCGCCGAGGTGCGCAACAACGCCGAGCAGCTCGCGTACTCGATCGACAAGCTGATCAAGGAGAACGAGGACAAGCTCCCGGATGACGTGAAGACCGAGGTCCAGGCCGACGTCGACGCGCTGAAGACCGCGCTGCAGTCCGAGGATGAGGGCGCCGTGAAGGCGGCGTTCGACAAGCTCAACGCCAGCCAGACCAAGCTCGGCGAGGCGATCTACAACGCCCCGACCACCGAGGGCGAGTCGACCGACGGCACCGGGGCCACGCCCGAGTCGAGCGACGAGGATATCGTCGACGCCGAGATCGTGGACGAGGACGAGTCGAAGGATGACGCTCAGTCGCCCGCCGACGACAAGCCCAAGGGGTCGAAAAAGTAACGATGGCCGCTCAATCGAAGGATCCGAAGGATCCGAACGAAGCCGACGAGCCGATCATTCAAAATAAGCGGAAGATCGACCCGAAGTCGGGAAACGCCCGCGACGCCGGGATCGACGGCCTCATTCAAGCAGAAGGCCCCGACGTGGAGCTGAGCGATGAGGATGCCGCGCTGCTGGCCGAGGCCGAGCGCGACCTGGTCGCCGAATACCGCGAGCGTGCCGCCCGCGCGGAGGCGGAGTTGAAGAACTTCCGCACCCGCGTGGAGCGGGACCGCGTCGCCAATCGCGAGGCCGTCATCGCCGAGGTCATCCGAACGCTGCTTCCCGCGATCGACGACCTCGACCGCGCGGAGTCGCACGGCGATCTCACCGAGGGCAGCCCCCTGGCGATCGTCGCGCAGAAACTCCGTGCGGGTTTCGAGCGCTACGGGCTGCGCCGCGTCGGCGAGGTCGGCGAGGCCTTCGACCCCCAGGTGCACGAAGCCATCGTGCAGCTGCCCACTCCGGGCGTGACGGTCAACACCGTGGCGGATGTCATCGAGCCGGGCTACGCGCTCGGCGAGCGTCTCATCCGCGCGGCGAAGGTCGCCGTCTCCGTTCCCGAGTAGTCGAGAGGCCCCCATGGCCAGTCAGGACTGGTTCGAGAAGGACTTCTACGCGGTTCTCGGCGTGAAGAAGGACGTGTCGGACGCGGAACTCAAGAAGACCTACCGCAAGCTCGCGCGGCAGTTCCACCCGGATTCGAACTCGGGGGACGCGAAGGCGGAGGCGCGCTTCAAGGAGATCAGCGAGGCGTACTCGGTGCTCTCCGACACCGAGCAGCGCGCCGAGTACGACCAGATACGCGCGATGGGCAGTGGCGCGCGATTCACCGCGGGTGGCGGCGCGGGTGGTAACGCCGGATTCGAGGACGTCTTCGGCGGACTCTTCACCGGCGGCCGCACGCGCCAGAGCTACTCGACCGGCGGCTTCGACGACCTGCTCGGAGGAATGTTCGGGGGCGGTCGCAACGCGGGCTTCGGCTCGGCGTCCGGCGGCTACCAGGGCTTCGGCGGTCCGACCCGCGGCTCCGACGCGACGGCGAACACGACGCTCGACTTCCTCACCGCCATCCGCGGCGAGACCGTCAGTCTGCAGATGCAGGGCGGCCGCGAGACGAAGGTCAAGATCCCGGCAGGCGTGGCAGACGGGCAGAAGATCCGACTGAAGGGCCGGGGCGCACCGAGCCCCGACGGGGGCGAGCCAGGTGACCTGGTTCTCACCGTCGCGGTGCGCAAGCATCCGATCTTCGAGCGTGAAGGCCTCAACCTGCGCGTCGATGTGCCCGTCACCTTCGCCGAGGCGGCGCTTGGCGCGACCATCGAGGTGCCGACTCTGGATGGCGCGCCCGTCAAGCTGCGCGTCGCCGCGGGTACCCCGTCCGGACGCGTCCTGCGCGTCAAGGGGCGCGGTGTCACGACCGCGAAGGGCACGGGCGACCTGCTCGCCAGCGTGATGGTCGCGGTGCCGAGTCACTTGACACCCGCCGCCAAGGAGGCGCTCGAGGCGTTCACCGCCGCGATGCCCGAGGAGAACCCGCGCGAGGACCTGTTGAGCCGGGGCAGCCGCTAGATGAACACGGCCGGTAAATGAACGCGGACGGGGGTGCGTGATGGATGCCGCTTCTCGAGGGCTCGACGAGAACAGCCCGCTGTTCGCCATCGCCATCGCTGCGGAGTTGAGCGGGATGCACCCCCAGACGCTGCGCCAGTACGACCGGCTCGGTATGGTGAGTCCGCGGCGCACGGCCGGGCAGTCACGGCGCTACACGATGCGCGACGTCGTGCAGCTGCGGGAGATTGCGCGACTCAGCGCCGAGGGGCTGAACCTGGAGGGCATCCGGCGCATCCTGGAGCTCGAGAATCAGGTCTCAGCGCTCTCGCACCGTGTCTCCGAGCTCGAGTCGGCGCTCGCCGACGAACTGCTCAACCGGCCGGGTCGGCGTGTGTTCGCGGCAGGCGCCGAGGGTGACGTCGTGTCGCTACGTGCCGGGGAGCGCGCCAAGAAGGCCAACCAACTCGTGGTCTGGCGGCCGTTCGGGCCGCGGGGCTGAGTGCAGACGATGCCGTCCACGTTCGTCGAGCTGCGCCGTTGGCCCGATCTGGAGACCCGGGAGCTTCAGGCGTGGGACGCCGCGGACGCGCTCATGTTGGACGAGGTCGCGGCCATGGACTCTGCGTCGGGCATCGCCGGATCCCGCGTGACCGTCATCGGAGATTCCTACGGTGCGCTGACTCTCGGGGCGATCGCGGCGGGAGCGATCGACGTTCGCGTGCATCAGGATCCTCTGGTCGGCGAGCTCGCCCTCGCCGCGAACGCGCGCGCGGCGGGGGTGGCCCCGTCGCGGTATCGGTCGATGGCTCTGGAGCCAGAGCTGCTGGCCGGCGCGACTCTGGTGCTGCTGCGGCTCCCGCGCTCGCTCGACGAGCTCGACGAGATCGCCGCGACGATCGCCGGCCACGCGTCACCCGACGTTGTCGTGATCGCCGGCGGACGGCTCAAGCACATGACCGTGACCATGAACGAGGTGCTCTCGCGACACTTCGCGCGACTGGATGTCTCGCATGCGCGCCAGAAGTCCCGGTTGCTTCTCGCCCGCGAACCGATCGCCGGACCGATCGGCGCGGGTGCGGCCGCGCCGCGACGCGAGTGGCACGCCGAGCTCGGCCTGGAGGTGGTGGCGACCGGAGGCGTCTTCGCCGGAACCTCTCTCGACCTCGGGACGCGTGCCCTGGTGGAGGTGCTCGACCAACTGCCGGACCACCGGCGCGCGATCGACCTCGGGTGCGGCACCGGCATCCTCGCCGCATCACTCGCGAGGCGGGATCCGAGCGTCCGCGTGCTCGCGACCGATCAGTCCGCCGCGGCCGTAGCCTCCGCCCGCCTGACGATGGCGGCCAACGAACTCGACGTCGAGGTGGTGCGCGACGACGGCCTCTCGCGGGAGCCGGATGCGTCCGCTGATCTGGTGTTGCTGAATCCGCCATTCCACACCGGGGCGGCGGTGCACTCCGGTCTCGCCCAGAGGTTGTTCGCCGAATCAGCGCGGGTGCTCCGTCCCGGCGGCGAGCTCTGGACGGTCTGGAACTCCCACCTCGGCTACCGCCCGCAACTGGAGCGGATCGTCGGCAGGACGCAACAGATCGCCCGCGGCCCCAAGTTCACCGTGACGGCGTCAATCCGCCCCTGATCGGCTTCATCCTGGATCATCATCACCAACGTTGGAGAAAGGCAGTTCGCATGGCGAACATGCAAGGTGCCCCGAGCTCGGGGCAGCAGGAGGAGCAGAAGACTGCCCTCCAGCAGTACGGCATCAACCTCACCGAGATCGCGAAGAGCGGCAAGCTCGACCCGGTCATCGGTCGTGACGCCGAGATCCGGCGCATCAGCCAGGTGTTGACCCGCCGCACCAAGAACAACCCCGTGCTCATCGGCGAGCCGGGAGTCGGCAAGACCGCCGTCGTCGAGGGCCTCGCCCAGCGCATCGTGGCCGGCGACGTCGCCGACTCGCTGAAGGACAAGCAGCTGATCTCGCTCGACTTGGCCGCCCTGGTGGCCGGAGCCAAATACCGGGGCGAGTTCGAGGAGCGCCTGAAGGCCGTCCTCAAGGAGATCAACGATTCCGACGGCCAGGTGATCACCTTCATCGACGAGTTGCACACCCTGATGGGCGCAGGCGGCGGCGAGGGCTCGGTGGCTGCGGCGAACATGCTGAAGCCGATGCTCGCGCGCGGTGAGCTGCGTCTGATCGGAGCAACGACCCTCAATGAGTACCGCGAATACATCGAGAAGGATGCTGCGCTGGAGCGCCGCTTCCAGCAGGTGTACGTGGGCGAGCCCTCGGTGGAGGACACCGTGGCGATCCTGCGCGGGCTCAAGGAGCGCTACGAGGCCCACCACAAGGTGACGATCGCCGACAGCGCGCTGGTGGCTGCGGCATCCCTCAGCAATCGTTACATCACGGCCCGCCAGCTGCCGGACAAGGCGATCGACCTGGTCGATGAGGCGGCATCCAGGCTCAAGATGGAGATCGACAGTTCGCCCGTCGAGATCGACGAGCTGAAGCGTGCCGTCGACCGGCTCAAGATCGAGGAGCTGGCACTCAAGAAGGAGAAGGATCAGGCGTCGAAGGATCGCCTGGAGAAGCTCCGCGCCGACATGCATGCCCGCGAGTCGCAGCTGGATGCGCTGCAGACCCGCTGGCAGGCCGAAAAAGCCTCGCTGCATTCCGTCGGTGACCTGAAGAGCCGGCTCAACGATGCGCGCATCGAGCTCGACAAGTCGATGCGCGAGCAGCGGTATCAGGATGCCTCGAAGCTCAACTACGAGGTGATCCCCGGCATTGAGAAGGCGTTGGCCGCCGCCGAGGCGGTCGAGCAGTCGGGGCCGCGGATGGTCAGCGACCAGGTGACCGACGACGACATCGCCGCGGTGGTGGCCGCGTGGACGGGCATCCCGGTGGCCAAGCTCCGCCAGGGTGAGACCGAGAAGCTTCTGCATCTCGAGAACGAGCTCGGCAAGCGCCTCATCGGCCAGAAGGATGCCACTCGGGCCGTCAGCGAGGCCGTGCGCCGCACGCGCGCCGGCATCTCCGACCCCGATCGGCCGACCGGGTCGTTCATGTTCCTGGGCCCGACGGGGGTCGGCAAGACGGAGCTCGCCAAGGCGCTCGCCGCCTACCTGTTCGACGACGAGAAGGCTCTCGTCCGCATCGACATGAGCGAGTACGGCGAGAAGTTCTCCGTCTCGCGTCTCGTCGGCGCCCCTCCCGGCTACGTCGGGTACGAGCAGGGCGGCCAGCTGACCGAGGCGGTGCGGCGTCGGCCATACTCGGTGATCCTGCTCGACGAGATCGAGAAGGCGCACCCGGAGGTCTTCGACGTGCTGCTGCAGGTCTTGGATGACGGCCGCCTGACGGACGGACAGGGGCGCACTGTCGACTTCCGGAACACCATCCTCATCCTGACCTCCAACCTGGGCAGCCAGTACCTGGTCGACCCCGGGCTGAGCTGGGACCAGAAGGTCCGTGCCGTGAATGACCTGGTGCGGCAGTCCTTCAAGCCCGAGTTCGTCAACCG
>JALYHS010000093.1 GCA_030776385.1 Actinomycetota bacterium | reverse complement strand
CATTCGAACCCTGCCAGGCGAGGCCGGAGTCCGGGCGCCAGCCCACGACCATCGCCGAACCCGGCGTTGCGCTCGATCCTGTCCCGCGAGGTCATCCCGATGATCGCTGTCGAGACCTCTTCGGCGTCGAGCACGAACCGGATGGCGGCCTCGTCCACGGAATCGTAGAATGCGTCGGTGACCTCGCGGATCGCGGCGACACGTTCCAGCGTCTGCCCGAACCGCTCTCCTCGGAACATCGTCTTCAGCACCGATCCATCGGCCCAGCCCTCGTAGCTCGCCGGGGTCCACGTGCCGCTCAGTGATCCCGAGTCGAGCGCGACCCGCACGATGATCGCCGTCTGCGAGGCCGCCGCGGCGGCGAGCAGCTCCGCCTCCGGGGACTGCTCGAAGATGTTGTAAATGACCTGGATCGAGTCGACGAGACCCGAGGCGGCGAGCGCGACGCCCTCGTCGGCACGATAGTCGCGCAGGGAGACGCCGATGCGATCGACCTTGCCTTCGTCCCGCAGCTCGTGCATGGTGGCCAGCCAGCCGCGATCGACCATACCGCCCGGCATCCAGCAGTGCAGCTGGATCAGGTCGATCTTGTCCACGCCGAGGCGCCCCAGCGACGCCTCGACCTGCGCACGGAGGTAGGCATCCGGATAGGCGGTGCCGATGCTCGGGTTGGTCTCCGAGGGGTCGGGCCAGCGGATGGGCTGCACCTTAGTTGCGACGTAGATGCGTTCGCCGCTCCAGTCCCGGAGCGATCGTCCCACCACCTCCTCGCTGTGCCCTGACCCATACATCTCCGCGGTGTCGACGAAGTTGATGCCGCGCTCGTAGGCATCCAGGAGCGCCTGAACCGACGCGTCGTCATCCACGGGACCCCACTGCCCGCCGAGTTGCCAGGCTCCGAAGGCGACCTCGCTGATCTCCCAGCCGGTTCGACCGAATGGTCGACGATGCACCGCCATCTGCGCTCCCTCACGCTCGGGCGCTGCGACTGCGCCATCCTGATGTCGACGGTACGGATGCCCGCCTGCGGGCGGAAGGTAACGGAAGCCTGAAACATGGACAGGACCGGCACGCTCAGGGGCGGAGCGCGGTCTGGGCGAAGCGGCTGGGAGCCACCCCATACGCACGACGGAAGGCGCGGGAGAAGTACAGCGGATCCGAATATCCGACGAGTTGGGCCACCTCGCTGACCCGAAGGCCGGTCGTGCGCAGCAGGCCGGCCGCCTCGTGGAGCCGCACCTGGCGGATCCAGGACTGCATCGACTCGCCCTCGTGTCGCGCGAACAGCCGCTGCGCGGTCGTCTCGCTGCAGCGCGCCGACTCGGCGACGCGGGCGACGGTGAGCGGCTCTGCGATGTGATGGCGGATGAAGGTCATCATGAGTTCGAGCGCCCCGGGCAGGGTCGATTGGTGCGGTTGACCATCCGACCAGGACGCGTTCTCGATCAGAACGAGCCGCCCGAGCGCACGAAAGTAGTCCTCGTCGAATCCGCCCTCACTCAGCCGCTCGATGGCGATGGTGCCGAACTCGACGATGCGCCTCGCGGCGCTGTTGCGCGTCGAGGAGATGCCGGGAAGGAACGCGCCCGGATCTCCGCTTCGGGCCGGATCGAGCAGCAGCGGATCGCCGCGAAGGTGCGCGACGCGCGGGATGACGGGGATGTCGCGCGAGTGCCGCGGAACGACGTGGAGCGTCCCGACGTGGAACGGTCCGCGTTGATCGGCCCGGTACTCGACCAAGTGGTGCCAGGGGAGCCTCACGACGTGCTGGCTGTCGACGGGAAACTGTCGGCCGGCCGCGAGAATCTCGCCGCTGCCGCTCAGAGCCCAGATGAACGAGATGCTCATCACGTGGGGGTTGACGATGCGCTCCCCCGGCGAGAACCTGTACCGGTTCGCACCCACGACCACCGGGTCGTCGTCGGCCATGCGGCGATTCTAGTGCGCCGCTTCTAGTGTGCCGCCGAGGCGGTCTCGTGATGGGCCAACTCGTGACGAGCCTCCAACCGCACGAGCACCTCGCCCGCCTCGTAGACCGCGACGGGATGAGCGAACGGCAGCGGCTCGAGCTGTTCCGCCGACACGAGTTCCAGGCGAGGGAACGCCTCGAGCAGCGCGGTGATCGCCTCGCGGATTTCGACGCGCGCCACCTGCTGGCCGATGCATCCATGGATGCCGTACCCGAAGCCGTAGTGGCCGAACGCGTCGCGCGTCACATCGAACTCCTCCGCGTCCGCGCCCCAGTGCGCCGGGTCGCGATTGCCCGCCACCGGCGACACCGCGACAGAGGTTCCCGCCGGGATGGTGACGCCATCGATCTCGACATCCTCGAGAGCGGTCCGCGCGAACAGCGTGACGAACATCGCGCCGACCCGCATGAACTCCTCGACGGCCGGCCGGATCCGCTCCGGATCCTCACGAAGCAGCGCCAGCTGCTCGGGGTTCGTCAGCAGAGCGACAGACGCCGTGGCGATCAGGTAGGCGACCGAGTCGCGTCCCGCGCCCATCAGCAGCCGCAGCAACCCCTCGATCTCGACGCGATCGAGTTCCGGGTTCGCCAGCAGATCGGTGATGACGTCCTCGCCCGGGTCGTCCGCGCGCTCGACGAGGATGGCCCTGATGAAGTCGTACTTCTGCTGCGCGGTCGAGGCCTCGACGAACAGTTCGACGAACGTCTCGAAGTGGTGGTCGGGGATGCCGATCACTCGACAGTGCGTGCGCGCCGAGATGGGCATGGCGAAGTTCCGCCACAGGTCGACGACCGGCCCGAGCTCTCGCAGCCGAGCGACCTGCCCGGCCACCATCTCCTGGATCCACGGCTCACGGGAGCGCGCCTGCCGCACCGAGAACCGAGCGGTGGCCGCCCGGCGGAGCTTCGCGTGCTCGGCGCCGTCGAGGGTGAGGAGATTGAGTTCCTCGGATCGCTGCCCTGGCTCGTCGAGCTCGCCCGGCAGCTCGAGCGGCACCGCTGCGCTGTCGGCGAGACCGTCGTCCGGTCCCTCGGGGCCGACCGGCATCCGCGCCGGACGCATGCTGAACCGGGGATCCTGCAGCACGCTCGCCACCGCCTCGTAGCGGACGGCGGCGAGACCCGCATGACCGTCCTGAAAATCGAGCGGGACGAATGAGCCGTGCTCACGCCACTCGGCGAGCCGCGGGGATGGCACGAGCGGCGTGCCATCGCCGGGCAGCGCGCGAGCGTGCGGGAAGGGGCAGGATGCTGAGTCCGACATGGAGTTCTCCTCGATCATCAGTGAGCGGTCAGTACGGGTGCGGCGAGCACGGCCGCGCGAGCCGTGCGGAACTCGCGGGGAGGTGCGTTCCAGCCCACGGCTCCGCGGACCTGGCCGCTCGAATCCCGGCTCAGGAGCACTGCGGCGGTCTCGTCGGTTGAGCCGTCCTCGGCGGCGACGAGCTGCCGCTCGGGGTCGAACCATCCATACGCATGGATCCGCGCACCGTGAACCTGGGACCAGAACATCGGCACCGGTTGCGACCCGAGCTCGCCATGCACGATCCGGAGGGCGACGGCGACGGCCTGCTCGATCGCGTTGCTCTGATGCTCCACTCGCGCGGGCCTGCCCGTGAACGGGTTCTCCCACGCTGCCACGTCGCCGACCGCGGAGACGCCGGGCGCCGCCCGCCCGACGCTGTCGCAGACCACGCCGTCGTCGATCGTGAGCGTCGACGAGTCGAGCCACTGGGTCCGAGGGGTGGCGCCGATCATCGCCACCACCAGGTCCACGACCTCGGTACGCCCGTCGGCGAGGTCGATGCTGGTCCCGCCTCGAGCTGCCTCAACGCCGACGATCTCCGCGTGGAGCGCGAGCTCGACGCCGTGGTCTTCGTGCAGCTGGATGAGCCGAGAGCTCAGAAGGGCGCCGACGCCGCCGAAGGTCAGCGACGCCGACCGTCCAACCAGCAGAGTGTCGGCCCCCGATTTGCGCGCGGCGCTCGCGATCTCGGAGCCGAGCACGCCGGCGCCGATCACACCGACTCGTTGCGCCGAACGCAGGCCGTCGCGCAGCGCCAGGGCGTCGTCCATCGTACGGAGGGTCATGGCCATCGGGAGGACAGGATGCCGCCGCGGCTCGCTCCCGGTGGCGACGATCACTTCGTCGTACGGGACGTCGCCCGCCGAAGTCCGCACGACACGTCCCGCGACATCCAGTCCCACCGCCGTGCATGACAGGCGCAGATCAATCTCGAGATCGTCGGCCTGTGCGGCGGTATGGATCGACGCCTGCCCCGGCTCCCACTCGCCGAGCAGGATCTGCTTGGACAGCGGCGGGCGCAGGTACGGCTGGTGCCGTTCGTCGCCGATGAGGATGATCTCGCCCTCGAAACCCTCGTGACGCAGAGTCTCCGCAGCCGTAGTCCCGCCGATCGACGCACCCACGACGACGACCCGGTGCGGCGGCGTCATGGCGCGAGGGAGATCGCCCGGGCCGGGCAGAGCCGGACGGCCTTCGTCGCCGCGTCGAGATCTGGTCCCTCGGGGTCTGTCTGGAGCAGCATCACGATGCCGTCGTCGTCCTGGTCGAAGACATCGGGCGCGACCAATGCGCACTGCCCCGCGCCGACACACGCATCCCTCTGGACGACGATACCCATCTGTACTCCTCTGTACTCGCGACAGGTCGAGTCAAGCCGACAGGACGCCCGGTTCCCAGTCCCGGCAGCGCCAGAACATGGACTGGACGGTCAGCCCCGTACTCGCCGATCGGATCGCCGCGACTTGACGCGTCACCGCCTCGCGGATAGTGTCGACACGCAGTTATTGAAACGATTCATCGGCCACCGCCGTCCGAACAGGAACTAGCCCCATGACTGACTTCGCGTCCATCGCGCCCCGCCTCGCCGAGCAGGCGATCGAACTCCCCTCGTGGGCCTTCGGAAACTCCGGCACCCGCTTCAAGGTCTTCACCCAACCGGGCGTGCCGCGCGACCCCTTCGAGAAGGTCTCCGACGCCGCGCAGGTGCACAAATACACCGGACTCGCACCAACCGTCGCCCTGCACATCCCGTGGGACAAGGTCGACGACTTCGGTGCGCTGGCGAAGCACGCCGAAGACGAGGGTGTCGGGCTCGGCACCGTCAACTCCAACACCTTCCAGGACGACGACTACAAGCTCGGCAGCCTCACGCATGTCGACACCCGGATCCGCCAGAAAGCGATCGACCACCACTTCGCGTGCATCGACGTGATGGATCAGACCGGCTCGAAAGACCTGAAGATCTGGCTCGCCGACGGCACCAACTACCCCGG
>JALYHS010000092.1 GCA_030776385.1 Actinomycetota bacterium | reverse complement strand
GGTGACGCTCGCCGGCTGGCTGACCCCCGGCATCCTGGGCCTGCTGCAGATGGTGGCGGTCTTCCTGATCGTGACGCTCGCGCTCGGATTCTCCGTCGCCAACCCGGTCGGAGCACTGGCATTCATGGCGCTGATCTCGCTGACGTTCGCCGCAATCATCCTGGCCCTCAATGTCTGGCTCGGCAGCGTCGGACAGTTCCTCGGGCTGGTGCTCATGGTCGTGCAGCTCGTCACCGCGGGCGGCACCTTCCCGTGGCAGACCCTGCCGGCCCCGCTCGCCGCACTGCACCACGTGCTGCCGATGAGCTACGGGGTGGACGGTCTGCGCCAGCTCATGTACGGCGGCAGCGGACTGACCGCGCTGCAGGATGCCGGCGTGCTCATGCTCTGGCTGGCGGTCGCGTTCAGCGCGGCCGCGCTGGGTGCCACGCGGATGACCCGCTTCCGCACCCTGCGGGATCTGAGGCCGTCGCTGATCGGCTAGGCGATCGGAGGAGCGTCGACGGGGAGCTTCATGCTGAAGCACGTCCCGACGCCCTCTTCACTTTCGACTTCCATCTCGCCACGGTGAGCGAGCACGATTGCTTTGGTGATGGTCAGCCCGAGTCCGACGCCCGGCACCGCGTTCTGCGTTGCGGTGGAGGCTCGGAAGAAGCGGCCGAACAACTGGTCGAGCTCGGAAGCCGCTATGCCCATTCCGGTGTCCCGGACCGTCACGACGGCCTCGCCCGCCTCTCGGACAAGACCGACAGTGACCGTCCCACCCCGCGGCGTGAACTTCAGCGCGTTCGAAATGAGATTGTCGAAAGATTGTCCCAGGCGCACCGGATCTCCGTGGAGAACGAGCCCGTCCGAGTGAGTCTGCTCAATCAGCTCGATTCCCGCTGCGTCAGCCATGGGTCGCGCAGATTCGACTGATGCGCTCAGGATGTGTGAGAGTTCGACTTCGCGAATCTCAAGGGGGAACTTCCCGGATTCCACCTGCGCGGTAAAGAGGAGGTCCCCCACAAGGCGCAGAAGACGATGAGCATTGCGTTCGGCCACGCCGAGGTACCGCATCTGCTCGTCGGACAACGGGTGCTCCTCGTCGTCTTTCATCAGCTCCAGGTAACCCAGGATCGAGCTGAGAGGCGTCCTCAGTTCATGCGAGATGAGTCCGACGAACTCGTCCTTGAGGCGTGATACCTCGCGAGCTTGCGTGACGTCGACAGCCACGAAGAGGTACCCGACGATCTCCCCCGCGTCGTCAGTTCTTTTGGTTACCGAGAGTGCGACGGGAACGAGGCTGCCATCGTCTCGGCGGTACAGCCACTCGCGACTCTCGGCGTCCCCGATCCGCGCCATCTCGACGAGAGCGGAGAAGCCGGGATTGAGCACAGTCGCCCCGTGGGGATAGTGGAGTTCGCGCGCGCGGTCGTCGAGCTCCTCCTGGACGTGGAACTCGAAGACGTAGCGCTTGTTCTCTGTCTCCTCGGCCGACAGCCCGAGCAGTTTCTGGGCACCCACGTTCCACGCGTCAATCAGTCCCGTGACATCGGTGCCGATGACGGACTGCTCGGTGACCGCTGCCCACACGCCGCGGAACATCCGATCGGCGGCTCGAAACTTCACTTCTCCCTCTTCGAGTCGGCGGGCATAGTCGGAGATGCTCGTCAGCGCCTGCTCTTTCTGATTCGCCAACTCTCGAAGGGTGGCGAACTGCAGTCGGCTCTGGCGCGCGAGTTCGTTGACAACGGCTGCGGCGAACGCGAAGACCAGCGGCGTGAAGACGGCTCGGACAACTGCGCTGGTGTCGGCGGGGGAGTCGGTTCCCAGGATGAACTGCATCAGCAGCGCGACCGAACTTCCGGCCGCCGCCAGCACGATGAAGCCGCGTCCCTTCTCGGCGGCGACCCAGACGACGGGCAGGATGATCAGGGCGGAGAACAGCGACGTGCTTCCACCGGTTCCCGCCCGAAAGGCACCGAGCGCGAGGAAATCGATCACCGGAACGATGATGGCGAGCCGCTCCAGTCGCTTCACATCGGTGATCACGCGCGCCAAGATCGTCGCCAGGAGCACGATCCCGACGCCGGCGATGGCCGCGGAGACCTGGGTCGCAGCCACGCTCGGAACGATCAGGATGACCACGACGGCAATCGCCGTCCCGAGCGTCGTGGGGAGCTGCTTCAGGAAAGGCGTGGGATGCGCGACCCGCAGGAGGCTCCTGAGACGACGGCTCGCGGCCATTACCGGCCACCTTCGCGGAATCGGGTCAACCGAGCGACCAGATCGCGAGGGCTGAACGGCTTGATGAGATAGGCATCCGCTCCCGCGTCGATCCCTCGCTGACGCGATGGTTCGTCAGCTGCAGCGGACAGAAGGATGATGTGCACCGTCGCGAGCGCGTCGACCGCGCGGACGAGGCGGCAGACATCGACGCCGGCGAGACCGGGCATCGCGACGTCGAGGATGGCGAGATCGGGAACATCATTCCGAATGGCCTCCCATGCAGCGGCACCGTCTTCGACATCGGCGACGACAGTGAGCCCCGCCTTGGCCGCCGAGATCCGGACCAGCTCACGGATGTCCGGGTCGTCATCCGCGATGACCACACGCCCACTCACGGTTTCCACCAGCGAGGCACGCACTCCCGCAATACGGCGATGATCTGCTCCCTCGTGAAGGGTTTCGGGAGACTTGCGGTGGCCTCGGGAAACTTGCGGGAGTCGAGCACCGACGTGACCACGATCGCGCATCCTGGCACATCTTGCCGAATCTGTTCGATCAGCTGCCAGCCGTCCATTCCCGGGAGGATGAGGTCGATCACAGCCAATTCGGGAGCATCCACGAGGTAGCTGGAGATCGCATCCTCTGCGTTTTTGACTGCCGTGACGGCGCACCCCGCCCGCTCGAAGTTGGCGCGGAGCAGCTCTCGCTGATCTTCGCTGTCCTCGACGACAAGGACCCGAACATCTCCGCCTTCTCCCCCGGAGAATGTCATACGAACAGCACCTGTCGCACCACGACGAGAGCCGCGACGACGAGGCCGGCAATCAGCGCTTTGACCAGCAAGACGTGCTCCCCGCGGCGATCACTTTCGATTTCTTGACGGAGAAATGCCTCGTCTGGATGACGCGCATCGACGAGTTCTGGCACCCGAAAGTGTCTCGCCGAATCGGCGTGTTCGGCCCGTGGTTGATCGAAATGTGCGTCACTCATGCGGCGACCCTTCCCGTTTTCACGGTTTTATCCCACGTGGCTTCCGCGTGGAATATCTCTTTGATGTACGAGTCGAAAGTGATCGCGCACAGGAGTGAGCCGTAACCGACGAGATAGATCAGCGCGGGAGACAGATAGGTACCGAGTCTGGTGTGTTCGATCTTGCGCGCGATGACGGCTCCGACCATGGAGAACGGGATCCAGACGTAGATGGCCGCCGTGGCGATGAACTCGCCTGCTCTCGTCAGGTGCTGGCCGAACAGCGTGGGGAGGTCGTATTCGACCAGGTGCGGGAAGAACGCGGTCAGCATCACGAACATCGAGATGATGCCGGGGAAGGTGATCAGCTCCCGCCACGCTCGGCGGCTGATCTGCGAATCGAGTTGGGCCGCGAGTGCGAGGGTGAACACGAAGGTGACCGCGGCGAAGATCCAGAGCGCTCGGAATATCCCCGCGGCGAGCTCGCTGTGGATGAGCAGCAGCCCGAGAAGTCCCACTGACGAGATCACCATCGCGATCGGCAGCAGCCACAGACTGAACCAGACGATTCCGAACGAGAGCGTTCCGAGTTTGTGCACCTTCGAGGGGCGGAACCACATCTTCTTGTATCGGGCGGTGACCGTCACGTTGCCGCGAGCCCAGCGCAGCCGCTGCTTCCAGAGGGCGTCGATCTTGCCCGGCTCCTCCGCGAGAACGACGGCAAGAGGCTCGAAGACCACCTGACGGCCGCGCAGCTGGGTCTCGAAGGTGGTGATCGTGTCCTCCGCCAGAGTGGAGGTGTCGATTCGACCCCCCAGCGCGATCAGATTCTCGCGACTGTGGAGCTGGGCCCCCCCGGCGAGACATGCCTGCGCACCGAGCACGTTCTGGGCTCGGCGAGCGGCGGGCTGCGACAGCACGTACTCGATCCCGATGAAACGAGTCAGGTAGTTCTTGTCGGCGCTGCCCTCACGGATGTAGGCGGAGACTGCCCCCACCCGGGGATCCGCGAGGTGGCGCGTCATCTTGCGGAGCGAGTCGGGACGGTAGATGACGTCGGCGTCCATGATCAGGAGGGCCTGCATCCACTCGTCTTTCACGATTTCGCGGATGCCGTGGTTGAGAGTGTGAGCCTTGCCCTCTCCACCCTTGTCGCGTCGCAGGTGGAAGACGGAGCCGGGATATTGGGCGGCTTTGGCGAGAACGACATCTGGCGTGTTGTCGGTGCTCGCATCGTCGACGACATAGACGCGGAGCGACTCCGGCGGGTACTCGAGTGACATCAGGCGGTCGATGGATTCGCCGATGACGGCGCCCTCGTTCCACGCCGGCACGACGATCGCGACGCGGGGGAGGTATGGACCAGCCTTGGCGTAGTGATTGCGAAACGAGTGAAGAGGGATGGCCAGAAAGGAATACGCTGCGGCCAGCACGGGGACAGCGCCCGTCGCGACGAAGATCAGAAGCACAATTTGAAGGGCCACGCGGCCCGATTGCACCCAGTCCGCGGCCGTCACGCCTCGACCACCTGGGAGAAGATCTCGCGCACCTGTTCATATCGACCGACCTCAGAGGCATGGTGGCTATCGGTCGACGCGACCACGGTCGCGCCCGCCTTCAGCGCGGCTCGGATCGAACGAGGAGACGGACACGCCCATTTCTCGTTGACCTCGATGAGAGTGCCGGTTTGGGCCGCGGTTCGCGCCCACGCCTCGAGTTGGTCGTCACCGAGCTGATCTTCGTCGAGCCCGATTTTGGGAAGGATGGAAAAACAGTGTGCGAGCTGCGCCGAGTCGACCGATCGCATCGCAGAGACGAGAGCCTCGATCAGGAGATCAGTGGCGTCGGCTGGTGTCAGACCGTTCGCGAGCTTTTCCCGGGCGAGCTGCGGTGACCATGGGCCGTCCGTGCCGGGGAACTGATGGTCGGCGATGACGACGGCGTCGACACCACCAGCTCCGATGGTGAGATCTGGCGGCAGATCCAGCTCACCCGAACTGTTCACTATCTTCGCTTCGACGCCCGTGTAAACGATCAGACCTTCGCGGCGCGGTTGACTCGCCAACTCCGCCAGGAACTCCGGAATCCAGGGAGTCGATCTCCGCACGTGATCGACCAGACGGAGCTCGGTGAGGCCCACCTCCGCCGCCGCCGCGATGTTCTCAGCGATTGTGCTCCTGGCGTCGTCCGACCAGCGAGAGTGCACGTGGAAATCTCCGAGCAGACCGGAGTGGAATCGATCGGTCATTCGTCTCCCGGCGCTTCCGCGTGCGCAGAATGGTCAGACACCAGCACCTCTGACGGATCGAGGAATATGTCCTCGAGATAGCGCACGTTGGCCAGTTCGCGGAACTCGATCCGGTCGGGAATCTCGAGACCGAGGGCGAGGTCCAGAACCAGCGAAGGCATATCGACACCCGCCGCGATGGTGAGCGGCATCGCGCCAGGGAACCGCGGGTTCACCTCGAGTAGAGCTGGAACTCCCGCGTGGTCGTAGCGCAGCTGCACGTTGGCGACGCCTGTCAGGCCGATCGCCTCTGCGACTGCCGCGGCGGTGTGTTCCAGGCCAGCGTCGTGCACGGTGCGGCCGGCGATGGAGACGCCGGAGTCCACTCTTGTGCGGGTTCTCGGGACGGCTGCGACGACCCGGCCGTCTGCCGCGGCAATCACATCGACCGAGAACTCCGATCCGGGCAGAAACTCCTGGATGACCAGCGTCTCGTTCGTTCCGATCGCCTCCAGCTGTTCTCGACTGTCGACAAGACGGACCCCTCGCGACCCGGCGCCCCGCCTCGGCTTGACGATCACCGGGAAGTTCCAGTCGAAGGCTGAGCCCTGCCGATTCAGGAGTCGGGTTTCCGGAACGCGCAGGCGCGGGGCGCAGCGCTGAGCGAGTTCCCATTTGTCCAAGGTCACTGCCAACGTGGCCTCCGACGGGGCGGCCAGCACCGCGCCACTCAGTTCGCCACGACGGGCGGCGAGAGGAGGGAGCTCGACGTCAACGGTCGAGATCACCACGTCGATCGCATCCTCTGCGCAGAGCTTCGAAATTCGGTCGACGAAGTCAGGCGCGAGACCCGGCTCAAGAATGCGACGTCGGGCTGCGTCGACCAGGTAGAGCCCGCTCGCCCAGCCGTCCATGTCTCCGGCGAAGACCTCCACCTGGTCACGGCGAAGCAATGAGCGGATCACGGCGACACCCGCCGGGCCGCCTGCCCCCGTGACCAGGACGCGGGTCATTCGGCGGACCGCAACTCGCGACCGCGCATGATCGCTTGGCGTTGTCGCGTATTCATTGACAGGTCGGCGGCCTCCCGCACTATCTCGAGCGGCTCACAGTGGTCGGCTGAACTCGTGTAGCGCCCCCAGTAGCGCGACGTCGCCAGCACGAAGTCGGTGTCGAGATATTTTCGGATGTCGGCCTGCGACCGGAAACACCGCAGCAGTTCGAGCTTCATGTCAGTGAAACCGTCGATCGGCACGAAGCGCGACGGGCGGAAGTCGACCGTCGACGACGGACTCTGGTAGCAGGCGACGGTATCGACCGTGCGCGATGCCACCAGCGTCGCCTCGTGCACGGCCCGATGGTCCTGGTGCCGGTCGTGACTCGAGTGGGTGTACACGGTGCTGGGATTCACCTGCTGGATGACGCGCTCAATGATCGCAATGGTCGGGCCGGTGTTCGTGATCTCGGTGTCGACCAGGTCTTCCAGGAAGAGTCGTGCACCGAGCAGCTCGGCAGCCGCGAGGGATTCGCTCTGACGGTCATTCGGCTGCCCGCCCTTGGCTCCGCGGGACATGGTGAGGATGACGACGGTATCCCCGGCCGCCCGGTGGGCGGCCAAGATCCCGCCAACACCAATTTCCACGTCGTCGGGATGCGCGCCGACGGCAAGGACATG
Organism: Actinomycetota bacterium; assembly: GCA_030776385.1. GTDB lineage: Bacteria > Actinomycetota > Actinomycetes > Actinomycetales > Microbacteriaceae > Lysinimonas. The sequence continues at coordinate 1,236 of JALYHS010000092.1, read as the reverse complement.
CTCCTTCGGGCGGCCGGCCTCTCGCTTGGCGCGCCCCTCCGCTCCGAGTCGCAGAACCACGGCGACGAGCTCGGCCGACGCAACCGGTTTGGTCAAGAACTCATCCGCCTGGCTTCGCAGCGCACCGACCGCGTAGTCGACTGAGATGTGCGCGGTCATGACGATCACCGGGAGTTCTGGGCGATCCGCTCGGAGCAGGGTAATCAGTTGGAGGCCGGTCATACCGGGCATCTCGATATCTGTGACAACGACATCCGGCTCGAACTCGTTGACGACAGCCCTCGCGAGAGCTGGATCCGAGATGGCGAGAACAGTACAGCCGCCCCGGCGTTCGAGCACCGTGCGCGTGTACAGCGCGACATCGGCATCGTCCTCGACGACGAGTACGCGCAGCGACTCCTCCACCATTGCCACTCCCCCTGGTAGCTCCCAAGGTTACGACCAACGGGACGCAACTAGACAGATTCGGTTACCCCCGCTTCACGTGTCATGCCACCGGCGTCAGGTGCGGGTGCGGATCCACTCGTGCATGACGATCGCCGCCGCGGCCCCCGCATTGATCGATCTGGTGGACCCGAACTGACGGATCTCGACCACGGCATCCGCAGCGGCCAGTGCCTCGGCGGTGAGGCCAGGTCCCTCCTGCCCGAAGAGCAGGATGCAGCGCTCCGGGAAGACGAACTCGGTCACCTCGACCGAGCCGGGCACGTTGTCGACCGCCACGATCGGGCGGCCCTCCCCCCGCGCGAACGCCACGAGCGCGTCGATCGTGGCGTGATGGACGACGTGCTGGTACCGGTCGGTCACCATCGCCCCGCGCTTGTTCCAGCGGCGCCGTCCGACGATGTGCACGGTTTCGGCCAGGAACGCGTTCGCAGTGCGCACGATCGAGCCGATGTTCATGTCGTGCTGCCAGTTCTCGATCGCGACCGAGAAGCCGTGGCGGCGGGTGTCGAGTTCGGCGACGATCGCCTCCATGCCCCAGTAGCGATAGCGGTCGACCACATTGCGGGCGTCCCCGTGCTCCAGAAGCTCCGGGTCGAAGCGCGGGTCGGTTGGCCAGGCGTCCGGGCCGCCGGGCCAGGGGCCGACACCGACCGCGAGGGTCGGTTCCGGCAGCAGCTCGGGGTCGCTCTCGTCATCCACAGCTGTCAGGTTACCGAGCGTTCACCGGGTGACTCGGGGGATCGGCCCAGACCTCCGACGCCGGTCCCACTGAGCGGCAACCGAGCTGTT
>JALYHS010000091.1 GCA_030776385.1 Actinomycetota bacterium | reverse complement strand
GTAGGTCGGCACGGCGAAGGCCTTGCTCGACTCGCGGACCCCGCGCAGGTTCACCGCCGCCAGCAGAATGACGAAGATCACGGCCATCTCGACGCGGAAGCCGTTGAGGAACGGGAGCGCCGAGATGATGTTGTCGACGCCGGACGCCACCGACACGGCGACCGTCATGATGTAGTCCACCAGCAGGGCGGATGCCACCACCAGGCCGGCCTTCTCGCCCAGGTTCTTGCTGGCCACCTCGTAGTCGCCGCCGCCACTCGGGTACGCCTTGATGAGCAGGCGGTACGAGACGACCACGACGATGAGCAGCAGCACGACCGCCGCGGCGACGAACGGGGTGAAGGCGAGGAACGAGAGCCCGCCGATGAGCAGGATCAGCAGAAGCTCCTGCGGGGCGTACGCCACCGAGGAGAGCGGGTCGCTTGCGAAGATCGGAAGCGCCAAGTGCTTGGGAAGCAGTTGTCCCTCGAGCTTGTCGGAGGGAAGCGGATCTCCGATGAGCCAGCGCTTGGGCGACCGGGGCTCTTCGGGAGACCGGGCGTCGTCAATCACGAGGGCTGAGCGTACACCGCCCGCTGAACCTGTGCATTTCCCACGCGGATGCGGGGAGGGGGGTTGATTTCCCAGCAACTCTGGGATTGGTTTCAGCTCCGGATGGCCGCCTCGATCTCGCGACGGAGCTCGGTCAGCCGGGTGGTCAGGAGGCGGACGACGGATGCCTCCAGGCGTCCGTTCGCCACCTCGGTGCGCAGCTCCGTGCGCAGTTCCTGTCGAAAGTCGTTGATCGCGGCTTCGGCGTCGCGCAGCACCAGCCGAGCCTGCACCCGGGGGTCATCATCGCGCGGCGGCTCGGCCGGCGGGACGTGCGGGCGGCGACCTTCTGCGCGGGATTCGGGGCGAGCCTCGGTTCGCGCGTCCCGGGCAGCCGCGGCGAGATCCGCCCGCAGCGTCTTCATCGCATCGGTGACGGAGGTGCGCACCTCATCGGCGAGTCGGCGCACCGAGTCGCTCAGCTCATCCTCGATACCTCCAAGTTCGCCCTCACGACTGCCCAGCTCCCGACGGCCCGCGTCGGTAATGGAGTAGACGGTCTTGCGACCCTCGGACTCCTTGGTGACCAGGCCATCGTCCTCGAGCTTCGCGAGGCGTGGGTAGATGGTGCCGGCGCTCGGAACATAGGTGCCGCCGAAACGTTCGCTGAGGGCCTGGATGAGCTCGTATCCGTGCATCGGCTGTTCGGCCAGGAGGCTCAGCAGGTAGAGACGCAGGTGGCCGTGCGCGAAGACAGGCGGGGTCATGCGGTCGCGGCGGCGGCTCGGCTCGTGTGCAGCACCGAGATGCTGCCGCTCACCGTGTTGGCGCGGAAGTCGAGCCAGTGGCCGTCGAGCGTCCCGTATTTGCCGGTGTACCGCCCGCGGATGCCGTTGATCTCGGAGTCGTCGAGCTGCAATTGGCCGGTGACCGTGTTCACCGTGTACGCGACAGGCACGCCCTCATCGAGCCGAGCGGTGATCGTCCCGCTGACGGTGCTGATACGCAGCTCATCCGGCGTCCCGGTGATGTCGGCGAAGACATCCCCGCTGACGGTGTCGCTCGTCATCGTGCTGATCGCACCCGACACGGTCACATCGGCGTTGATCGCATGCACGGTCAGCCTGCCCGTGTGGTTGCGCACCGAGATCTCGCCGTTCACCGAGTTGACTTGGATGTTGCCGCTCAGCCCGTCGAGGACCAGGTCGCCGTTCACGGTGCTGAGGGTGGCGTCGGCACGGAGCCCGCTGATCAGGGCTTCCGCGTTGACCACGCCGAACTTCAGGGCGATGTCGCGCGGAACCATGATGCTGAGATCGGCACGCGCGTTGCCGCGGAAGGATGAGAACACCTCGAGCCAGTTGTCCCAGCTGAGCTGCGGGTGGTCGATCTGGAGCAAGTCCCCCTCGACCGAGACCTTCAGCTCGCGGCCGGACACCGAGTGGATCTCGACGCGCACGCCGGGCTCATCGTGGCCGACGATGTCGACCTGGCCACTGATCAGCCCCACCTTCAGCTTGCGGATGTTCTCAACGTCGATCGTCTTTGGCCCATCGACCAGCCACTTCTCCTCGGCCATGGTGGCCTCCTCGTCCGGTGTCGCCCACGTGTTCAACTCGCGATATATCGCGTGTCACTAGGAATCACGATATATCGCGAGTTGCTCGCACGCAACCCCGCTCGGCGGCTTCCGCTGCCAAATCAAGGCTGGCGCGTGCATCTGGGAGACGAATGGGATGAATTCGGCCGATTTCGAGCCTGTCAGCCTTGATTTGGCAGGGACACGGCGAGCTGTACGTCGAGGATGCGCGCTTCGCCGCGAACTACGGTGGCGCAGACAACGCGGCGTTCGTACGCGACGCGATGCGGGTCTACGCGGAGCGGAAACTCTCGTAGTCGGTCACCGTTGACGCACGTCGGTAGCCGTCGCGCGCGATCACGAGGACCGTGGCGGGCACGGCCCAGGCGCTGAGCGCGAGCAGGGTGAGGAGGACGATCATGAGGTGGGCTTCCGGGGCCGGGGCGGGGTCTCGACGGGCTCGACCGGCGAGGGCTCGACCAGCGCGGACGGGGTCTCGACAGGCTCGACCAGCGAAAGCGGCTCGACTGGTGAGGGTGCGGCCTCGGGAATGTGGAAGAGCGGCATCGTGACGCCGACCATCGGCCCGATGAGCAGCGCGAACGCGATCGTGCCGATCCCGAACTGGCCGCCGAGAAGGACGCCGACGATCAGCACGGCGACCTCGATGGCGGTGCGCACCATCCAGATCGGTCTGCCGGTGCGGCGGTGCAGTCCGGTCATGAGTCCGTCGCGTGGGCCGGGCCCGAGACGCGCGCCGATGTAGAGGCCGGTCGCGACCGCGACCAGCGCGAGGCCGCCGGAGAATACGAGGGCCTGCACCGCGGGCACCGTCTGCTGCGGGATGACGTTCAGTCCGAGTTGCGCGCTGGTGCCCAGCAGCAGCACGTTCGCGACGGTGCCGACGCCGACGCGCACCTTGATCGGGATCCACAGCAGCAGCACGAGCGCGCCCAGGATGTTGGTCACGAGTCCGAACGGAACTCCGGTCAGGTGCGAGACGCCCTGCGATAGCACGTCCCACGGCGCAACGCCGATCCCCGCGCGCACCATCAGGGCGAGCCCGATCCCGTAGAGGAAGAGGCCAACGATCAGCTGGCCGATGCGGCGCACCCAGAGAGTGCGGTGCCCGATGAGGCGCGAAGCGGGCGTGGCAGTGGCGGCAGTCATAGGCACAGCCAATACCGAAATTGGACTTCTGTGAAGATGCCAATAAGCGTAGAGTGGCTTCATGGTGAACCTCTCGGCGCGGGCTTTGGCCTCACTTTTGGGCGGATGGCGCGGCCTCTCGTCGGCACCCGCCTACGCCGCGCTTGCCGACCGCATCCGGCTCCTGGTGCTCGATGGGCGGCTGGCGCTCGGCACCCGGCTCCCCGCGGAGCGCGAACTGGCCGCGCAGCTCGGCCTCAGTCGCACCACCATCTCGGCCGCGTACGCCGAACTCCGCGACTCGGGCTACCTCGAGAGTCTCCGCGGCTCGGGCAGCGTCGTGCGCCTGCCCCACCGCGGCGCCGTTCCGCTCGAGTCGATCGCACCTCCCGAGTTCCTCGACTTCAGCAAGGCGACGATGCCCGCGGTTCCTGCCGTGGCGGAGGCGGCTGTGCGCGCGGCAGCGCTGCTCCCCTCCTACCTGGGCGAATCCGGTTTCGATCCGATCGGCTTGCGCGCTCTCCGGCAGGGCCTCGCCGATCGGTACACCGCGCGGGGCCTGCCGACGGATGCCGACGAGCTCATGATCACCGTCGGCGCCCAGCACGCGATCGGGCTGTTGGCCCGCACGCTGCTGTCCCGCGGTGATCGTGCCCTCGTGGAGAGTCCGACATACCCCCACGCCTCCGAGGCCCTTCGGCACAACGGCGCCCGGCTCGTCCCGGTCGCCGTGACCACCGACGAGGGCTGGGACGAGCTCAGCCTCGAGCAGGCCTTCCAGCGCACCAGCCCCACCCTCGGCTACCTGATGCCCGATCACCACAACCCGACTGGCCGGTCGATGTCGCCCGAACTGCGCGAGCGCACGGCCGCGCTCGCCGCCGCGCAGGGCACCACGCTTCTGGCCGACGAGACGATGGGCGAGCTCGGCTTCTCCGACCTCTCGATGGATGCCCCGCTCACCCCCCCATTCGCCGTCCACGGACGCGCCGTCACCATCGGCTCCGTCGGCAAGTCCGTCTGGGGTGGACTCCGGATCGGGTGGATCCGCGCCGACCGCGAGCTCATCCAGCGCGTCGCGCGGCTGCGGTACTCGAGCGACTTGGGCACGCCGATTCTCGACCAGCTGGTCGTGCTCGAGCTGCTGGGCGAGTACGACAGGATCCTCGCCGACCGCCGGGCCTACCTGCGAGCCGGGCGCGACCACTTGCTCGCGCGGCTCCGCGAGCGCCTCCCCGAGTGGTCGCTCCCCGTGCCGGAAGGCGGCCTCACCCTCTGGGTCAACCTCGGTTCGCCGGTCAGTTCGCAGCTCGCGCTCGCTGCCAGAAACGAGGGACTCGTGATCGCGGCCGGTCCGCGCTTCGGGATGAGCGGCGTGTTCGAACGGTTCATCCGCGTGCCGTACAGTCACCCGCCCGAACTCATCGATCGTGCGGTGGATGCGCTGGCTGCCGCGTGGAGCGGGGTGGGGCGGCATCCGCTCGGTCTCGGCCAGGAGGACCTCGCCGAGGTCGTCTGAACGGTGGTCCGAACTCAGCAACCACCCGGCGGCATTCATCCCGCGGGAGTACCGACGTTCAGAAACGGCTTGGGATACTGACTGAACGACCTGGGGAGACATCCACGTGCATCTGCTGTCCGTATTCAGCCTGCGCAACCGCGCCCTCATCGCCCTGATCACGGTGGTGGTGGCGGTATTCGGCGGCATCTCGCTGACGCTCTTCAAGCAGGAGCTCATCCCCTCGTTGTCGCTGCCGTCCGTCTACATCGTGACGAGCTACCCGGGCGCCTCGCCCGATGTGGTCAGCAAAGACGTCTCGACCCCGATCGAGAGTGCGATTCAGGGCATCGAGAACCTGGATTCCACGACAGCGACCAGCAACACGGGCGCGTCCACCGTCACCGCCTCCTTCACATACGGGACGAACATCGCGACCTCGGAGCAGAAGGTCCAGCTCGCGCTCGATCGGCTGACGAACACGTTGCCGAGTGGCGTCACCCCCCAGGTGATCACCTTCAGCCTCAGTGACTTCCCGGTGATCCAGCTCGCGGTCACCAGCGATCTCGACCCGCACACGCTCGCGTCGAAGCTGTCCACCCTGACCGTGACCAACCTCAAACAGCTGAGCGGCGTTAGCGACGTCACCCTGCTCGGCGCGGCTTCGCAACGGGTGACGATCACCCCGAACGCCGACACGCTCACCACCGATGGACTGAGCATCCAGTCGATCAAGACGGCGCTCGCGGCAAATGGCACCCTGCTCGCCAGCGGGTCGATCACCGAGAACGGCAAGACGCTGACCGTGCAGTCCGGCCAGAAGCTCGCGTCCACCGCGGACATCTCCGCGCTTCCCGTGCTGGGCGCCCGACTGGCGACGCCACCCACGATCGGCGACCTGGCGACCGTTGCCGTGGTGGACGACCCGGTGAGCGGCTACTCGAGCGTGAACGGCAAGCCGGCCGTCAGCCTCAACATCACGAAGACCGCCGCGGGCAACACCGTGTCCGTCTCGAAGATCGTGCGCGACGACATCCCGGCGCTCGAGAAGCAGCTCGGCGGGAACACCAAGTTCACCGTCGTCTCGGATCAGGCGCCGTCGATCACCACCTCGATCAACAGCCTCGCCG
>JALYHS010000090.1 GCA_030776385.1 Actinomycetota bacterium | reverse complement strand
CCGTGTCGCCGGGCTTGGCGCGCCGCTCGGCCGCGTCGAGGTCATCCTCGATGCGTGACACGTCGTCGCGGAGCTCTTCGATGCGGGTCTGCTCCGCGGCGCTGAGTCCGCGGTGCTCGGCCTCAGCGCGGTCGAGCACGCGGGCGATGTCGCCGGTGTGGCGCTGCTTCCGCTGCTCCAGTCGGCGCCACTCGGCGATGTTCTCGTTCGTCATGTTCAGCCCCGGGGGATAAGGCGGGGCGTCTTCCGGAGTGCCCCGCGTGTGCGGTGCGCTCCGGCGCTGACGATCATGTCGGCAGAGTGGTGGCGTCGATTACTGGTGCCTAGTTGACCACAATTCGCCTATTCGACGTCGGGCGGCTCCGGTGTGTCGCCGTGCAGGAAGTCCTCGATCCACGCGACATCGGCCCCGTCACGCCCGAAGTTCGCCCGGTCCAGGGCTTCCACAAACTCCGAGAATGGCACCGAGTTGGCGACGTCCTCGGGTGTGGCGTCCTCGAGCTGCACAAACCTGTAATTCGCCCACGAGTTGTCGCGTTCGGTTTCGTATTCGGCGGTCGGCATTTCGCCAGGCAGGATCTCCAGCTCAAGGCCGGCTGCTTTGTACGCGGCCTGCACTCCGGGGTGCCCGGGGCCGATCTTTCGGGCAGCAGCGATCTCCTCGGCCGTCGGCGGGCCGGGCGTGGCGAAGCTGTCGGAATGGATCAGGAAGTGGCGCGGGTCGCGGATGTCGCGGACCATCGGCACGCTGTTCAGGATCCCGTTGTGGAACGGGTCGGCGGGGGTCTGGTCGGTCATTTCGATTCCTTTCGGTTGTGTGCGGCGAGCCACGGGCAGCTGCCGTCGTGGCGGACTTCGAGGACGCATACTCCGCCGCCGTAGTCGATTAGGTCGGAGTAGGCGGAGCAGTCGAGGCAGCCGCCGTCGATGCGGAGGATGAGGCTGCGGTCATCGCGGCGTGATCGGCGGTTCGCGCGGTTCACGCGAGGTCCGCCCGCACCGAAGGCGCCATTGATGCCATAGGCGCCTGTCCCTGCGGGGGTGGCATCTTTGGCGCCTTCGCGGCGTCTTTGTGGTTCAGCGTCCAGACCCACGCTCCGCCGAAGCCGGACTTCGAGGAGTCGGCGATGCGTTTGCGTGCTCGCTGCATCGTTCGGTCGGGGAAGCCGTCGCGGCGGGCGTCGCGGAGGATGTCCTTCGCGGGGCCGGAACCGCCGAGGTCCTCGAGCTTGTGCATGAGCCACCGCTCGGCCTCGCTGCGGTCGTCCTCGTCACCTTCCGCGCCGAGCATGATGTCGCGAACAGACTGGTCGGATTCACCAAGCCACTCGAACCGGCCGACGTCAGCGACGCCGCCCTCGACGGGGACGGCCGTCGATACGAGTGTGTATTCGAGGGAAGGGCCGTCGTCGCGCGCATAAGAGTTCTTGTCCTGAGACATAACCCGGACGTCGGTTTCCTGGTCGCGCGCGAATAAGAATACCGAGCGGGCGAGGTCCCGGAATGCGGTACTCCCGTTGATCGCATTTCCGGCGTGGATCTGTGCTGCTTTCGAGAAATGCAGGATGCCGAGAGCGGCGCAGCCGGTTGCCTCGATGACGCGGACGAGCGGCTCGAGACTCTGCCGTGTCTCAGCGGCTTTGTAGCTGTCTCCGCTGATTGTGGAGATGAGCGGGTCGATGACGACGAGCGCAGCTCGGGCGTACCGGATCGCGGCCTCGAGGTTATTGATGTCGATCGGGAGTCGCGGGGATGTCTCGGTTCCGCTCTCGGTGAGGATGTCGAGCCGGTGAATGCGGGAAAGATCAGCACCCGCGGCGATCAGCCGGGGAACCATGATGTGCGCCCAGCTGTCCTCGCCGCCCACGATGATCGTGTCCCGCGGGGTGCCGTAGTGAGCCCCGGGCAAGAGTCCCAGGGAAAGCAAAGCCGCCATCCATAGCGCGAAGCTGGACTTCCCTTCACCCCCACGGCCAGCCGCTATACCAAGGCATCCGACGGGCATCTTCTCGGCCCAAAGCCAGCTGGGGGCCTTCGGCGTGATCGTGTTCGCAGCGGTGAGGCGATAGGTGCGCTTCTCGTCGCTCATGCCGCACCTCGCAGTCGTGCTCGAGTTGATGCGTCCGCGCGTTCAGCGAGGGCGGGTTCGCCGCGTCGCCGGCACAGTTCCGCGAAGGTGGGTCCCAGGAGGCCCCGGACGTCGACCGGAGCGGGCTGCGCGTCGAGGGCGTCGAGGCGTCGCACCTCGGCCTGCAGGTTCTCGACCTCCCGCTGCCTGTCGAGGCGGCCGAGGAGCCACACGTCGAAGTACGGGCGGGGGAGGTCCCAGCCCGTGATCCGGCCGAGGAGCAGCTGCTCTGCCGGGAGGGTGGGAACGAGGTCGAGTTCGTCGATGTCGCTGGGGTGCGTCATGATGCCTCCTCATCCCGCGGCGCGGGGGAGTCGATGAGGGTGCGGGCGGCGCTGACTACAATTTGCGGGTTCGCGCCGACCGCGAGAACGTTTCGAGCCGCCGGGGTCTGACTGCCCGGGCGGTTTTCTGTGGGGGTCACGCCGCGTCACCGCCCGACCACTGCAGGGGTCGGCCGATGGACTCGAGAGAGTTGAGGTCGACGCGGATGAGGCGCGGACCGATCCGTTCGGCGCGGATGTCCCCGCGGCTGATCATGCGTCGAATGGTCTTGTCGCTGACCTTGAACAGGGTGGCGGCTTCGCGGACCGTGCCCCAATTCGTAGGGGCGGTTTGTCTTGTCGAAGGCACAGCAGGGCCCTCCCTCTTCGGGAATGGCCGGTGCCTCAGTTCCGACAGGGCGACCTAGTCGCCAGACGCTTGTGCCTAAGTGTCTTGGGTTGCCGTGTCTATCCGCAAGTAGACACGCCGGGTCGGATTGTGTTCGCTTCCAACGACGAAGCGTTTCCGGTTGTCCTCGATGGCCTGGTGAATCTCGGCGCGGGTGACGTTCCATTCGCGGCGGCAAGGGCAAGACGGTCCGAAGAGTTGACCGAGCAGCGGCATTCCGCGGATCTCTCGTGGCCTCTCGGAATCGATTCGGTCCACGACGGGAAAGCGAAGGTCGGCCACTCTTGTCGTGGTGAATGCGGCATAGAGTGCGCCGTCAGTGCCTCGGAACACGTCGGCAAGTGTGTGATTTTTCGGGCACACCGCTTTGGTGAGGGTGAGTCGTGACCGGCGCGTGCCGCGGGTCAACGCGCCGCGCACGTTCAAGAGGTTGTCGCGTTGGTCATCCCAGCGCGACGGGTGCGGGCCCGGCTCGGCGCTCACGAGCGGCCTGCGCGGGCGGTCGGCACGGCGTCACCGTAGTGATGGGCGGCGACGCCGAGCGCGGTCAGGTCGTGGGGGACTACTCGCCAGGGGATGAGCACTCCCTCAAAGAGGAGAGTGCCGCCGAGGGCGGTTCGTTCTAGTGTGTGCATCTGGATGCTTCTTCCATTGCTGGTTGTGGTGTCTTCGCCCTCGGACGGTTGCCGCCGTTCCGAGGGCTTTCTGTCGCTCACCCGGCGGGCGAGTCGTGGAGCGCGCTCATGCGTTGCGCGAGTTCGCGGTCGCGGCCCGCGGTGTGCTGATAGCGCATCGCGGCGACGACGGTGGAGTGTCCGAGGCGGGCCTGAAGCTCTTTGAGGGTGGCGCCGGCCAGGGCGGCTCGCGTCGCGCCGAAATGGCGGAGCCCATGCCAGGGCAGGTCGTCCCGGCCTGCCGCTTTTCGGGCCGGATACCAGCTGCGCACGAACGTCGCTTGTGCCAGGTGCGTCGAGCCATTCGGGGCCGGGAAGAGCAGCGCTTCGGCGTCGGCGGCGACGTGCGCGGCGAGGTGCGCGGAGACGCGGGCGGAAACATGGGGAGGCAGCGTGATCTGCCGGACGCCCGCCGCTGACTTGGTGGGGCCGACGACGAAGCCAGACCGTGTGCGGACGACGCCCCGTGATACGTCGACCACATAGACCGGGGCCCCGCCGATGTCGACGAGCTGCAGGTCCTTGCGGCGCAGCTCGGTGAGTTCCCCGTATCGGACGCCGGCCCAAGCAGCGATGAGCACCGCTGCCTTCAGGCGGTCAGGCATGTGCTCGGCCATGACCTCGAGTTCCGCGGCGCTCGGGGGAGTGACCTTCCGTCCCGTAGAGGCGTTGCCCGCGCCCTTGATCCGGGCGGGATTCTCGGAAACGACGCCATCCTCGAGCGCGGTCGCGTAGATGGAACGGAGGAGGCTGTAGGAGCGCGCGGCGAGGGTCTGCCGCCCAGAGCGCACGAGCGCCGAGTACCAGCTGCGGACCGTCGCCGCGTCGACGTTACGGATCGGTTGCTCGAGCAGCGGCGCGAGGGTAGTGCGCAGGAGGCGCTCGTACTCGTCGCGGGTGCGGGGGCGCAGTTGAGCACCCGATGGGTTCGTGCGAGTTTCGATCCATCGTTCCGCGTATGCGCCGAGCGTCTGCTTTCCCGACGCGCGAAGTGCGCTCTCCGTGGCCGGGTCGACCCATTCGCCGGACAGCATCGCGACGCGCTGCCGTGCGAGCCACCCGCGGGCGTCGCCCTTGGTGTCGAAGGTCATCGGCGCGTTGTGCCGTACGCCGTCGAGACCCACGTAGGAGGCCTGGAACCGGCCCGAGTCGCGCTGCCGGATCGCTCCGAATGGCTCGCGCTGCTTCCGAGCCTTCACCACGCGGGCCCCCTTCGGGCAATACCGGGCAATATCTTGTGTCCGGTTGTGTCCACTTGTGGCAAACAGTATCCGTCGCGGGATCACCGTAGAGGCCCGCAAACACGGGCGCAAGCGCGGAAACACGCGGGTTTGTCCAGTGCCGACAATACTGTTTCGAACCCAGTATCGCCCACCATCAGCGCCCCGGGCCGGGTTGGCGCTTTCTCATGCGTGCGCGGGATCCGCCTCCTGGATGTGCCGCCGCACCGCACCCGGAGAGCCGCCGCCGGAGGACACGAGCGCGGGACGCCTCTTCCGGGGCCAGCCCTGGCGCATGTGCCGGTGGAGGTGCACACTGCCGACATGGCAGCCGGCACGAAGGACGACCCCTGGCTGCTGAGCACGCCGCCCGGATCCTCGAGTTACACGATGTACCTCGACGGCGACGAGCTCGTCTGCGTGGTCGGTTCCACGACGCTGAAGTATCGGGCACGGGCGATCGACGACCTCGCCGCGTGGCTCGTCGCGCAGGGCGACTGGGTGCCGCTCGGTGCCGCCGACGAGCTGAAGGCCGCCGCTCCGGGCACCGTGGAGGCGTGGGGCCGGTCGGAGGACAACCCGGTCGGCGGCTGGTACGGCCTCCGCAAGGGCTATCGCGGCCGGTTCGGCATGTACCTGCCGCCGTTGCTCGAGGCGCTCGGCCGGGCCGAGCTGACTCACGACGCCCGCAACAACCGGATCCGCGCGGTCACGTCCTGACCATTCGACCGGGCTCGACCCGGACGACATCGGCACGTCCGGCTGCGGACCGTCGCCGCCGCTCGCCGACGGCTGTCAGGAGAACCGCACGACGGGATCCACCATCCTGGTGGATGGGTCGACGAGCCGGACGGGCGCTGCAGGCATGCTGACGGGCTGGCACGGCGACTGACCGGTCCGCCGACCGACGAGGGGGAACGATGGTCGAGCGAACGCCGGACGAGCTGACCGGACCCGCGTGGACCCGTCGAGCGATCGAGGAGGAAGCGGGCGAGGGGCTGCTGCTCGCGGAGTACGCCACCCGGATGCGCTTGAAGAACCGCATCATCGTCGACACGGTGACGGCCGAGGGCTCCGTCGATGCGGAGGCGTGGGCCGATGAGCTCCGGCTCGCGCTCGGGGGTCTGCGTGTCGAGGCCGAGGGCTCCGCGCGACGGATGGAGCAGGAGTCGTCCGTCGCTCGGCGCTCCGACGGCAGCGCCGTCCACGAGCACGACTACCGCGCCTCCGACACCGACAACCTCGAGCGGCGCCGCCGCGTGTACCGGCTGGTCGCCCGCCGGCTGCTGAGCTGGGAGAACGACCCGTCCCAGGTCGCCGCCCTGCTCGAGGCCGCGCGCCAGGACGCGCAGGAGGAGATCGACGCGGCGCTGACCCGTGCGGTGAGCGGTGACCCCGTCGGCCGGGTGGAGGACGAGGGACGGTTGCGCGAGCGCCTCCGGATGATCGCGACCGTGGACCTCCCGGCGCTCGAGCGGGCCGTCCGGGGCGAGGCCGCGCCCATCCGGGTGCCGAGACCGCGTCGCTGGTGGCAGCGCCTGCTCGGGCGCCGGTGATCCTCCGCGGATCCGGAGATCTGCGGCGACATCCCGCCCGGCGCGCCCGATCGTCGGGGTGTCGCGGGATCGACCCGGATCCGCGCAGCGCGCGGGTGGCCCTGGGCAGGCGGATCCGCGATCACCGCCGCCCGCCACGCCTAGGC
>JALYHS010000089.1 GCA_030776385.1 Actinomycetota bacterium | reverse complement strand
GGCGACGGCTGCTCGTGAACTCGGTTCGGCCTGCAACAACCTGTCGGGCAAGATCGCCTACGTCCATGCACAGACCGAGATCACCGTCACCATCACGATCGCCGCGATCGGCGTCACGGTCGCCGCGGCACTCGGTTTGACGGTCTTCACTTTCGGCATTTCCGACGCGGTCGGTGTTGCCGGGGTCGCCGGCGAGACAGCAGGCGCGGCCGCCACGATCACCGGGTTCATCGGCGAGCTCGCCGCATCAATCTCCTCGGCGGTCGGCGGCCTCGCTGCGTCGGGCGCGGCCGTGGTCGGGATCAGCGCCGACATGGCCGCGATTATCGGCGGCACGATCGGCGATGTCTCCGCATCCGCCGTGTTGTGGGGTGCCGCGGGTGCCGGCGAGAACACCATCGTCACCGCGGTCACCGAACCGGGTAGCGATCTTCTTGAAGCAGCCGGCGATGGCTTCATCGGCGGCGCTGCCGGAGGTGCGGTCGGCGGAATGTTCGGCAAGGCGTTCGAGCTCGCCAATGGTGGTGGTGGTGCCGCTCGCAGCCTCATCGCCGACTCCGAGCCGATTGCAGCGCCGCTGAGCGATGCCGATGTCTCGGCCATGAACGACTGACTACACCGGCAGCGGCTATTGGTCGCTCAACCGCGCACTTCGAGGGGGCAGTTCCATGGATGCGGAAACAACGGCGCGAGCAGAGGCTCTCTCGACGGCGTTGTCAAAGTTGCCGGACCGTCCAGGCCCGGTGTTCCGAGGGGCCGATCTCACGCCCAAGCAGATCGCCCGCTACGTTCCAGGGTCTGCTGCCCAAGAACTCGGCTTCACGAGTTCGTCGTTCGACGAGAGCCGTGCCTTCTCGGGCAACACTCTGTTCTTGATCGAGTCGACGACCGGAAAAGACATCTCGGGCTTCTCGGGGCTTCCCGAGTCCGAGGTGCTCTTCGACAAGGGTTCTCGTTTCGTGGTCACCGGGAACTACTTCGACACCACGATCGGTAGACAGGTCATCATCATGGGGGAGATCAAGTAAATGACAGAGTATTTGACGCCCGAGGAGGTCGAACGGATCAACGAGAACGCCCGGGCCTTCATCCGGAAGATCGCTGCTGTACCGGAGGCCGACCGCAAGCCGATGAGCGACAGGATCTTCGGCGAGTTCGCTGACACCCAGGTCGGCGACGAGCCTCCCGAGGCCGACGAGACGGCGTAGGGGTCTCGACACGAAGCTTCCAGGCTACTCGACCAGCGAGAGCGGCTACTCGACCGGCGCGAGGAGGGCCGTTTCGGTGACCGAGGCGGCCGCGGCATCCACGCGGTCTCGTGACCCCGCGACGAACAGATACTCGGTGTTGCGCAGGTGCGACACGGTGCCGACTTTGACGCCGGCGGGCGAGTGGATTCCGATCTGCGCGCCCACGTAGCGCTTGGCGTCGAAGGCGAGCATCCGCACCTCCTCGTGGCCGGCGTCGCGCAGGGCGTCCAGCATCTGCGCGGGAGAGATCCACGCCTCGTCGTTGTAGGAGACGACGACCGTCTCGGCCCGGGTCTCACCGAGCAGGGTCGCGAAGGCAGCAGGCATCTCGCGCTTGCGGTTGAAGACGCTCTTCGTGGCGTCGTCGCGGCTGTCGATCCGCTTGCGCGCAACACCGTAGGCCTCGGGTCGATCCCAGCGCACGAGGGTCTCCCACACGTGGTAGTTCGTGAAGTAGCGGTGCTGGTTGTACGGCGGATCGAGGTACATCAGCTCGGTGCGCGGCAGGTCACGCACCACGTCGCGAGCGTCTCCGCGCACGACCGTCCCGGTGCCCAGCAGGAGTTCCGGGACCCGCAGCTCAAGTTCGCGATGCGAGCGTGGCGCCCAACTCTTCAGGTACGCCATCTGGATGCCGGTCGTCGAGTCCACTCGATCGGCGGCCATCAGCAGGGCGGTGAGGAGGATGGGGTGCAGCGCGGTACCGGCGTAGTCCGCCTCGATCACGTCACGGATGGCGTCGATGCGGGCGCCGTTCTTCGGCTGGAAGTATCGCGCCTCCTCGCAGAACGTCCGGGTGACGTACCCGGGGGCGCCCGCGAGCGACCCGAGTCGGGCCAGCGCCTGCTCGAGTTCGGCGGGGGCGACGGCCGCGGCATCCGTCTCGATGAAGCAGCGGGCGAGCACCTCGCTGTAGCTGGCGATGTCGACGGCGGTGGTCCGGATGCCGCGGCGCTTGAACTCCTGGGCGACCCGCGTGGTGCCCGTGAACAGGTCGACGGCCGTGCTCGCGCCGACCGCGGAGGCGATGGATCCGAGCACCGGGACCAGCGTGCGCTTGCTGCCCAGGTACTTGATCACTCTGGGTATTGTCCTCTGCTCAGGCAAGTTCACCTGGCGTTCGCCTAACGGGGGCATGACGTCGCCTGTGACACAGGAGTAAACCGGAGGTCATGTCACTCCGATACGATCTGTCGCGTCATCGCCGGATCATCCTGGCCGCAACGGGCACCGCCGCTCTCCTGGGAGGGGTGCTCCTCGGAGCACCGGCGCTCGCCACCTCGAACCCGGACCACGGGGGAACGACGATCACCAGCACCGGTCTTCGGCCCGGCGATATCAAGCACGTCTGGCTGATCATCCTCGAGAACAAGTCGTACGACGCGACGTTCACGGGCCTCAACCAGAACAGCTACCTCTGGAAGACCCTGCCGAGCCAAGGCGTCGAGCTGACGAACTACTACGGCACCGGCCACTTCAGCATGGACAACTACATCTCGATGGTGTCCGGCCAGGCTCCGGTGCAGGACACGCAGCTCGACTGTGGCGTCGCCAACACGAACATGGGCTCGAACGCCTCGATCATCACCAGCGGCGCCAACCTCGGGCAGGTCGCCTCGCTCGCCAACGCCGCGCAGCCGAGCGGCGCCAACGCGCCGAACGGGGCGAATGGATGCACGTACCCGAGCCAGACCGCGACACTGTTCAACCAACTCGACGCCGCGGGCAAGACCTGGAAAGGCTACGCGCAAGATCTGGGCGCGCAACCGGGACGCGAGGACGCCGTCTGCGGCGGACCCGGCACCTCGGCCAACAACCCGGACACGAACCCGACGCAACTGTCGACCCCCGCCACCTTCCCCGCAGGAGTCACCAGCTTCACGGGGGCTCAGCCCAACGACCAGTACGTGGCGAAGCACTTCCCGTTCCCGTGGTTCCACAGTCTGACCGGAAGCACGAAGGCCGACGGAACCACCACGGCGGCGCTCACGAAGCCTGCGCAGGGCGGCTCGGATTGTGACGCCGCGCACATCGCGAACCTCGACAACGCCTCATCCGGCCTCTTCCACGACCTGCAGAAGGCGTCGACCACACCCGCGTTCAGTTGGATCACCCCGAACAACTGCAGTGACGCGCACGACGCGGTCTGCAAGGGCAACAACCTCTCGGGAGCGTTCGACGCGAAGGGCGGCCCGATCTACCAGTCGGGTGCCCCGAACCCGCAGGCGCTGGCCCCGACGAATCACACCGGCGGCCTCTACGCCTCCGACCTGTTCCTGCAGTACTACATCCCGATGATCGAGAAGTCGCCGGCCTTCAAGGACGGTGGCCTGATCGACATCACCTTCGACGAGGGCAACCCGCCGTTCACATACAGCGGTAACAGCTTCAACAACGCGAACGCATACGGACCAACCCTCGCCGATCAGCCGAACGCCTCTTCCGGTCTGTCAGCGGATGCCGCGGGGCAGAACATCTTCGGCAAGAACGTGAGCACCGAGCCGACCGGCCCGAACTCGACGCTCGGAGTGGATGCCGCGGGCAACCAGCTCTATCCCGGTCCGGGCGACAACGCCTTCATCGACCGTCCGCCGGCGTGCACGGCATCGGGAGTTCCGGCGAACTGCGTGGCGGGGATCGTTCGAGGCGGGTCCGGAACCACCCCGGGAGCGCGTACGGACACGGCGCTCGGGATCCCGTCGACCACCGACATCCTCGATCCCACGATCCTCGCCGATGACACCGGGCGCGGGGTGGTCGACACCGTCGACACGACAGGTCCCGGCGGAACCAGCCCGATCCCGGCGGACAGCTTCGTCGGCACCGTCAGCGACACTGGCCAGACGGCCGCGACGGCGAGCTCCTCGGTGATCAACGGCTCGTTCCAGCTCGTCGACAAGACCGGCAGCCCGGTCGCACCGACCGGGGCCGTCACGAAGGTCACGCTGAGCGCGGAGGGGGCACCCGGCTTCCTGCAGCCCGGTCAGACCGCCGACCCGCTATACAACGCGAAGGATGCGACTCCCGGCGGCGGCGACACCGGCAGCGTGCTGATCAGCCCGCTGATCAAGCCGGGGACGACCAGTTCGACCTATTACAACCACTACAGCTGGCTGCGCACCATGGAGGACATCTTCGGGGTGAGCCGCGGGGACGACCGCGAGAAGCTCGCGGCTGGCACGGTGTCCGGCGGGCTGGACGGTCAGGGCCACCTCGGCTTCGCCGCCCAGCGCGGGCTGGCACCGTTCGGCGAGGACGTGTTCAACAACGTTCGCGGCGGGTGGGGTCACTGATCCGGATGCCGCTTGCGGGCTCCCGTCACGCCGTCACCCTGCTGTCCGGGGCGACGGCGGTCGTGGTGGGAGCGGTCGTCGTGGCGATGGGGCTGAGCGGATGCGCGGCGCAGGCC
>JALYHS010000088.1 GCA_030776385.1 Actinomycetota bacterium | reverse complement strand
GACGAGTACTAGTCGCACGAGTACCAGTCGAACGCGTACGACTCCGCTCCCCGTGCCGCTCGCCTGGCGCATCTTCCTCGGCACGACGCTCGTCGTCGCGCTCGTGTTGGGTGGTGCGCTCGCGTGGACCGCTCGCTCGGCTGACCGCGCTGCCGCGACGGCCGCCTCGCGCGGGGTCGTCGGCATCGTCGACCTCGAGATGAGCGGGGCGATCGCCTCCTGGCAGCGACGGTTCGGCGGCGGCTTCCGCGGGCTTCGTGTGCGGGCCGGCGTCTACCCGGGCGACCTGGACGCGGTCGTCGCGGCGGGCATCCGCACCGGCGAGGTCGTCGAGGGCACCGGTGGACTGCTGGTGGGCGGCCCATTCAAACTCTTCACCGACGGCTCGCTCAACACACGCACCGCATGGTGCTATGACGACTATCCGGGACTGACGGGTCCGGATGCTGCCGGCCTCGCGATCCACTCCGCCGACGCGTTGCTCGGCCTCGCGCGGGCAGCCGTGACGCACGGGCTGCTCCCCACGATCCACGCGATCGGCGACCGCGCCACCACCCTCGCGCTCGACACCTTCGAGGCACTCGGCCCACTGCCGAGCCCGGGCGGGAGCATCGAGCACGCGCAGCTCGTCGTCCCGGCCGACCTTCCGCGGTTCGCCGAGTTGGGCGTCCGCGCGAGCGTGCAGCCCGAGCACGCCATGGACGACCGCAATGTCACCGACCACTTCTGGGCGGGACGCGAGGGCCGGGCCTTCGCCTATCGGGCGCTGCTCGAGGCCGGAGCGGAGCTTGCTCTGGGCTCGGACGCGCCGGTGGCTCCGCTCGACCCGTGGGTCACGATCGCGGCGGCGGTGACGCGCACCCGCGATGGGCTGGCGCCGTGGCATCCGGAGCAGTCGCTGTCCATCGAGGACGCGCTGCGGGCCTCGTGGGGCGGGACTGCCGATCCGACGCTGAACGGGATCGGGGTGGGCGCGCCAGCGGATCTGGTGGTCACCGATGTCGACCCGCTCACCTCATCCGGTGACCAGCTGCGGGGAATGCCCGTGCACGCGACGATGGTCGCGGGGGAGTGGACGTTCCGCGCGTAACGGAGATTCAGTTCTGCTGTGACTTCGGCCACGGTGAATCTCCTTCGTGTCGAACGTCTGGTTCAACGCTCACGACGTGAGGAGGGTTCGCAAGGAAGCCAAGGCTCGCCTGGCTCAGTTCATGACGGGTGGCGGCGCGACGATGCTCTGCGTCGTGTCCCCCGGTGGGAACTCGACGAAGGAAGGACGGCAGTTACGCGACCGAGGAGACCGACGCGGGCTGGGCGCCCCACGACTGGAATTCGGCGCGGTTCTCCTGCACGTGGTTGGTCCAACCGATGCCGTTCCACCAACGAAGCTGCGGGATTCCCAGCGGGTCGTTGTACCAGCCGGCGGGCGCGGCGGATGTGGTCGGGGTGACGAGGGCGTTCTTCATGGGGACTCCTGCTGAGAGAGGCAGGTCGCGAATGGGGGATTCGGGTTGCGACCTAGGGGGACTCTATGCCCCCCTTCATGGGGGGGCGAGTCCCCCGTTTGGGGGACGTATCTCACACTTTACTCATGCAGCGGCAGACGCACGGTCTGTCCGCACTTCTGTGGACACCGTGTCGGCACTTCTGCGGACACGAATGCCCCGCGTGTCGCAGTCCACACTACTGCGGATCGCGCACTAGTGTGGTGTGCGTTACCCGGCTATCGAAGGAGCTCCATGGACACGACCCAACTGCTCAAGGGGGTGCTCGACGTGGCCGTGCTCGCCGCCATCCAGGAGGAGGACGGCTACGGCTACGACGTCGTCCGCCGTCTCCGCGCCGCAGGATTGGAGGAGGTCGGAGATGCCTCCGTCTACGGCACCCTCCGCCGTCTCTACACGGCCGGTGCACTGACCAGCTATGTGGTCCCTTCCGATGGCGGACCGCATCGCAAGTACTACGGGATCAACCAGCAGGGCCGCACGATGCTGGACCAGCAGCGCGCCAGCTGGGGGACATTCGCCGACACCATGAACGGCCTGCTCGCGCCGAAACCAGCACCCAGGATTGCTCGCACGACAACCCCCATCGGCCGCGCCGCGACCACCCCACCAGTCCGCTCGATCGGAGAGAAGTAGATGTCCACCGCAACGCTTGCCTCACCCGCCGTCACGGCATTCGCCGCGGCCGTCCGCGCCGCGCTCGCCGACCTGCCCGAAGACGAGGTGGATGAGCTGACAGACGGTCTCGAGGCCGACCTGACCGAGCGCATCGCCGACGGTGGCGTCGAAGGCGGCGATCTGGGTGATCCGGTGAGGTACGCCGAGGAGCTGCGGGTCGCCGCGGGTCTCCCGAACCTCGCGCCGCGCCGTGCGCGCTCCTACTGGGTCCGGATCCCTGTCCTGGTGGCCGCAGAATGGCGAGCGCTCGTCGGCCGATACCCGCTGCTGAGCCAGATCGCTCAGTTTCTTGTCTCCCTGAGGCCGGTGTGGTGGATCTTCCGTGCCGCTGCCGTGACGTGGGTGCTTCTTATTCTCTTCGGCGGCTACCTTTTTGCGCCGATCTCCGGTCCCTTCGTACTGCTGTTTGTCGCAATGGTCGTGCTCAGCGTCCAGTTCGGTCGCGGGAAGTGGCTGCCATTCGCGTGGATGCGAGGGCTGCTTCTGGCCGGAAACATCCTGCTCGCGATCTCGGTGCCATTCGTGCTGGCGGGGGTGGTGACATCCATCAACAACACTGCGTACGCGGCCGCCGACTCGAACCAGCCGACGAGCGAATCGTCAGGCCTGCAACTCGACGGCGCACAGGTGTCGAATGTGTTCGCGTACGACGCGCAGGGCAACCCGCTGTCTCAGGTGCAGCTGTTCGATCAGGACGGTAAGCCGTTGAACCTGGTCGGCGACCCGCTGGCGACCGCCGACCAGGAATTCTCCCCGCGAATCATCGTGCCCAATCAGTCCGTGTCCGGGCGACTGGGCTGGAAC
>JALYHS010000087.1 GCA_030776385.1 Actinomycetota bacterium | reverse complement strand
AGGCCGCCCAGCGCGCGCACCTCAATGCCTTCATCCGTGACGAAGAGCGGCTCGGCGGGCTCCGGGCGGTTGTCAAGCAGACCCCGGGCGGCGATCTTGGCGGCCTCCACGTCGGGCTGGTCGAAGGGGTTGATCCCGAGCAGGCGTCCCGCGACGGCCGTTGCGTACTCCCAGACCAACATCTGACCGCCGAGGCTTCCCGAGATCTCGATCTCGCCCTCGCGGACCTCGCGGGTCTCCTCCTCGCCCGCGACGAGGCGGATGATCTGCAGGTCGGGCAGGTCGAAACCCAGTTCAGGGGAGTCGACGTCGAGCACGACCGGAAGGATGCCCTTGCCGTCCTTGCCGGTGGACTCGGCGATGAGTTGCTCCGCCCAGTCGGCGAAGCCCACGATGTACGTGCCGTCCGAGACGATGCCGAGCTTGTTCTTCAGGGGCACGGTTCCCGCGATCGCCGCTCCGAGAACGAGGCCCGGGTTGTTCGGCGTATCCAGGGCGAGGGTCAACTCGATGGCCTGCGCCTCATCGAGCAGATTCCGGATGTCTACTCCCGCCAGTCCGCTCGGGACGAGGCCGAAGGCGGTCAGCGCCGAGTAGCGACCGCCGACGTTCGGGTCGGCGTTGAACACCTGGTAGCCGTCGGCGCGCGCCGCGACATCCAGCGGGGATCCCGGGTCGGTCACAACCACGATGCGTTCGAGGGGGTCGATGCCCGCCTCGCGGAAGGCCTTCTCGTAGATGCGCTTCTGGCTATCGGTCTCGAGCGTGGATCCGGACTTCGAGGAGATCACGATCGCGGAATGGGCGAGACGGTCGTCGAGCGCGGCCTGCACCTGCCCCGGGTCGGTCGAGTCGAGAACTGTCAGCGCGACGCCGTACGTCTGCGTGATGACCTCGGGGGCGAGCGACGATCCGCCCATGCCGCCCAGGACGATGTGGGTCACGCCCGCCGCCCGCAGCTTGTCGCGTAGCTCGAGGATCGGCTCGACGAGAGCGTCGGAGACGGCGACCGCCTCGACCCAACCGAGGCGCTTCTCGGATTCAACCTCGGCCTCCGGACCCCACAGGGTGGGGTCGAAAGTGGTGATTCCGCTCGCGATGCCGTCGGCGACCAGCTGCGGGACGAGGCGGGCGACCGCATCTCCTGCCGCGCCGGTGGCGTGCACCGTGACGGTCACTTCGCCGCCTCCAAAGCTGCTGTCACCGTGTCGAGCAACTCGCCCCAGGAGACGATGAACTTCTCGACGCCCTCTTTCTCGAGCAGCGCAGTCACGTCGTCGTAGTCGACGCCGAGGGCGGCCAGCTGATCGAGCACCGACTGGGCGTCCGCGTAGGAACCGCTGACGGCATTCCCGTGCAGTGGAGCGTGGTCGAAGGTCGCGTCGAGTGTCTTCTCGGGCATCGTGTTGACCACGCCCGTCACGGCCAGTTCGGTTACGTAGAGCGTGTCGGGCAGTGCCGGATCCTTGACGCCGGTCGATGCCCAGAGTGGGCGCTGCTTGTTCGCACCGGCGGCAAGGAGGGCCTTCGCACGCTCCGTGGAGAACTGCTGCTCGAACAGCTGGTAGGCGAGCTGCGCGTTCGCGATGCCCGCCTTACTCTTCAATGCCAGCGCCTCGTCCGTACCGACGGCCTCCAGGCGGGCGTTGATCTCGGTGTCGACCCGTGACACGAAGAAGGAGGCGACCGACTCGATCGTCGAGAGGTCGATGCCGGCGTCGTGCGCCTTCTCGAGACCACTCAGGTAGGCGTCGATGACGGCCTGGTGACGCTCGAGGCTGAAAATCAGGGTGACGTTGACGCTGATGCCTGCCGCGATGGTCGCCGTGATGGCCTCGAGACCCTCGATCGTCGCGGGGATCTTGATCATCGCGTTCGGCTTGCTGACCTTGTCCCACAACTGCTGAGCCTGCGCGATGGTGCCAGCGGCGTCGTGTGCGAGGCCCGGCTCAACCTCGATCGACACGCGACCGTCGACGCGACCCGAGGCGGCGTAAACAGGAGCGAAGATGTCGCACGCGTCCGCGACATCCGTCGTGGTGATCTCGAAGACCGCCTCGGTGACGCCGGTGCCTGCGGCGGCGAGTTCGGCCACCTTCGTGTCGTATGCGTTGCCTTTGGCGAGCGCCGACGCGAAGATCGTGGGGTTCGTCGTGACGCCCACCACGTTCTTCTCGTCGATGAGCTTCTGCAGACCGCCGGACGCGATGCGTTCGCGCGAGAGGTCGTCCAGCCAGATGCTCACGCCGATGGCGGAGAGTTCAGCGGTTTTCGTGTCTGACATGATCTCTGTTCCTGGTCGTCTCTTCGGTGTACAGCGTGGTGATTCAGGCCGCGGCGGCGATGGAGTCCTTGGCGGCGGCGATGGTGGCCTCTGTCGTCATGCCGAACTCGCGATAGAGGGTCTTGTAGTCGGCGGATGCCCCGAAATGCTCGATCGAGACGCTGCGGCCTGCGTCGCCCAGGTAGGGCTTCCAGGTGAGCGCGATGCCGGCCTCGACCGAGACGCGCGCCTTCACGGCGGCGGGAAGCACGGACTCGCGGTACTCGGCCGACTGCTCATCGAACCACTCCTGACAGGGAACGGAGACGACACGCGCGTTGATGCCCTCCGCCTTGAGCTGCTCGCGGGCATCCACGGCGATCTGCACCTCGGAGCCCGAGGAGAGGAGAATCACATCCGGCGTGCCGTTCGGCGCCTCGGCGAGCACGTACGCGCCCTTCGACACGTTCGTGGCTGAGGCGAAGGTCTCCCCGGAAGCGTCTCCCTCTCCCCGTGCGAACACCGGGAGATTCTGTCGGCTCAGCGCGAAGCCCGCAGGTCCCTTCCGACGGCTCAGCACGGTCAGCCACGCGTATGCGACCTCGTTGGCGTCGGCCGGGCGCACGATGTCGAGCTGAGGAATCGCGCGGAGAGTTGTCAGCTGCTCGATGGGCTGGTGGGTCGGCCCGTCTTCGCCGAGAGCGACGGAGTCGTGCGTCCAGACATAGATCGCCGGCGCCTTCATGAGCGCCGCGAGCCGGACCGCCGGGCGCATGTAGTCGCTGAAGATCAGAAACGTTCCTCCGTACGGCCGGGTCTGCCCGTGGAGGACGATGCCGTTGAGGATCGCGCCCATCGCGTGCTCGCGGATGCCGAAGTGCAAGGTGCGTCCGTACGGGTTGCCCGACCACTCGTGCGTCGAGTGTTCTGTCGGGATGAACGACGGTACGCCCTCGATGGTGGTGTTGTTCGATTCTGCGAGATCGGCCGATCCGCCCCACAGCTCGGGGATCACCGGACCGAGCGCGTTGAGCACCTTGCCGCTCGCGGCGCGGGTGGAGACCTCTTTGCCCGCCTCGAAGACGGGGAGGGCATCCTCGACACCGTCCGGCAGTGCACCCGTCTGCAGCCGGTCGAAGAACGCCTTCTTCTCGGGGTTCGCTGCGGCCCAGGCGTCGAACTGCGTCTGCCATTCCGCGTGTGCCTCGGCACCGCGGTCGACGGCCTTGCGCGTGTGTTCGAGCACCTCGGGCGCCACCACGAAGCTCTGCGCGGGGTCGAAGCCCAGCACCTGCTTGACGGCGGCGAGCTCGTCGGCGCCGAGTGCGGATCCGTGGATCTTGCCGGTGTTCTGCTTCTTCGGCGACGGCCAGCCGATGATCGTCTTGACGATGATCAGCGAGGGCTTGTCGCTGACGGCCTTGGCCGCCTCGATCGCGTCGAAGAGACCCTGCTTGTCTTCGACGTAGACGCCGGTCTTCTTGAAGTCGACCGTCTGCACGTGCCAGCCGTACGCCTCGTAGCGGGCCTTCACGTTCTCGCTGAGCGCGATGTTGGTGTCGTCCTCGATCGAGATCTGGTTGCTGTCGTAGAACGCGATCAGGTTGCCGAGCTGCTGATGACCCGCGAGCGAGCTGGCCTCGGAGGTCACGCCCTCCTCGATGTCGCCATCGCCAGCGATCGCATACACGAAGTGATCGAACGGGCTCGTGCCGGGCTCGGCATCCGGATCGAAGAGTCCGCGCTCGAAGCGCTGCGCGTAGGCGAAGCCGACCGCCGAGGAGAGCCCCTGGCCGAGCGGGCCCGTGGTGATCTCGACACCGTCGGTGTGGCCGTACTCCGGATGACCGGGGGTCTTGGAGCCCCAGGTGCGTAGCTCCTCGAGGTCCTTGAGCTCCAGGCCGTAGCCGCCGTAGTAGAGCTGGATGTACTGGGTCAACGAACTGTGCCCCACCGACAGGATGAAGCGGTCGCGGCCGATCCACTCGTTGTCGTGCGGGTCGCGCCGCATCACCTTCTGGAAGAGCAGGTAAGCCAGGGGAGCGAGGCTCATCGCCGTTCCCGGATGCCCGTTCCCGACTTTCTCGACGGCATCCGCCGCGAGGATCCGTGCCGTGTCGACGGCCTTGTCGTCCAGGTCATCCCAGGTCAGCGTCTTCGAAGACTGTGTTGCCACGTGCGTGTCGCCCTTTCAAAGCTTGGCGGGGTGGAGAAGCCCCGGCAGGAAGCCACTCGCCGATTCGACACCATCGGCTTCTCGCGGGCAGCCGAGATCCTGGGGGAGCGATCGGGTGGCGTGCGCACGCGGTCGGCGAGCGGTTCCAGCATACCGACGCCCGAACGTCGCCTGCTTGCCCCCTGCGCGCCGTTCTACTCCGCAGGGATGAATGTGGCACCGCGGAACGTCACGTAAACTCGATCAGGTACCCCGAACGATCCGAGGAGCTATGCAGGGAGCCGTCGAGACCCCCGACGGAGCAGTTGCTCCGACGCCGGTTCCCGGTTTCGCCGATCCGCTGGTTCGGCGCATCGCGCGTAAGTCCGCGGCCTACTTCGCGTTGACGAAGCCGCGCGTGATCGAACTGCTGCTGGTCACGACCGCGCCCGTCATGGTGCTCGCGGCCCACGGCATCCCGAACCTCTGGCTGGTGCTCACAACGCTCGTGGGTGGCACGCTCAGCGCATCGTCGGCGAACGCGTTCAATTGCTACATCGACCGCGACATCGACCGGGTGATGCTTCGCACGCAAACGCGGCCACTCGTGACGGGAGCGTTGAAGGATGGCGAGGCCCTGGCCTTCGCGTGGATCACCGGCGTGGTCTCCATCTCCTGGCTGTGGTTCTTCACCACGCCTCTGGCCGCAGTTCTGTCCGCCGCAGCGATCGCCTTCTACGTGCTCGTCTATACCCTGATCCTCAAACGCCGCACCCCGCAGAACATCGTCTGGGGCGGCGCCGCCGGCTGCATGCCGGTTCTGATTGGCTGGGCGGCCGTGACAGGGTCGCTGAGCTGGGCGCCGGTCATCCTGTTCGGCATCGTGTTCCTCTGGACGCCGCCCCACTACTGGCCCCTCTCGATGCGCTACAAAGAGGACTACGCCTCGGTCAATGTGCCGATGCTCGCCGTCGTCAAGGGCCGCACGACGGTCGGACTCCAGGTCGTGCTGTACGCATGGGCCACGGTGGCCTGCTCGCTGCTGCTGATCCCGGTCGCCGGAATGGGCGTGCTGTTCTCGGCGGTTGCCGTGGTCGCCGGTGCGTGGTTCCTGCTGGAGTCGCACCGCCTGTACTCGACCGCCATCCGCGCGGGCGAGGTCAAGCCGATGCGGGTCTTCCACGCGAGCATCACCTACCTCACGCTCGTCTTCCTTGCGGTCGGGCTCGACCCGCTGCTGCACCTGCCCATCCCGTTCTGAACGCCGAGATTCCGAGCGCATCGATGACCACACCGTTCGGCTGGCTTGCCCAGCGCGTCACGCTGTCTCCGCGCGCCCTGCGCTGGGCGACCATGGCGGCGCTGGCGGTCAGCATCCTCGTGGTGCTCGGCGGGGGAGTCGTTCGTGTCACCGGATCGGGCCTCGGCTGCCCCACCTGGCCGACCTGCGAGGGCACCTCGGTCGCGCCGATCCCCGCGTTGGGCATCCACGGGGTGATCGAGTTCGCCAACCGCCTCGTCACGGTTCTCCTGATCGTCGCCGTGGGCTGGGCGATCGTCACGGCTCGGCTGCAGGCACTCCGAGACCGGATGCTCACCCGCCTCGCCTGGTCGATGTTCTGGCTCGTTGTGGCGAACGCTGTGGCCGGCGGGATCACCGTGCTCGTTGGCCTGAACCCGTGGGTTGTCGCCCTCCACTTCGTGCTGGCGATGAGCCTGCTTGCGGCCGCGACCCTGACTTGGCATCGGGCACGATGGCGTGGGTCTCCCGGGTCACGAACCGCGAGCACCCCGCGCATCCTGATTCGCGCGACGGTGGCCGTGACCGCGGCGCTCGTCGTCGTCGGGACCATCGTGTCGGGAGCCGGGCCGCACTCGGGCGACAGCAGGGACGTGCCCCGAATCGGCGGCGCAGAGAGCACCGTGGTCTGGTCTCGCGTCGTGCTCGTGCACGCCGCCCTCGCCGTGACGGTCATCGTCTTGACCATCGTGCTCCTCGTGGCGCTGCGACGTACCCCGGATGACGCCCTCGCGCGCCGCACGACGCTCGTCTTCCTCGTCGTGCTCATCACGCAGGGGGCGATCGGCGGCGTGCAGTCCCTCATCGGGATCCCCGCGGTGCTGGTCGCCCTGCACCTGCTCGGCGCCGCCCTGGTGTGGGTGGGAGCGATCCGGGTGCTCCTCGACGTCGAACCGGGCCTGTTCGCGCTCG
The DNA here is from genome assembly GCA_030776385.1 of Actinomycetota bacterium. Classification (GTDB taxonomy): domain Bacteria; phylum Actinomycetota; class Actinomycetes; order Actinomycetales; family Microbacteriaceae; genus Lysinimonas. The sequence goes on along the minus strand of JALYHS010000087.1, from coordinate 12,172 downwards.
AGAAACGTGCAGACGACGCTCAGGAAGCACAGCTCGACTCCCACGCGATCGCGAACCCTTCCCTATAGACTCGGAGGGTTCAGGAGTACTGCCGGGACGTCGTCGACGACGCAGGGTTCCCCGTTTCCCGACAGCACGCTCCAGGACACGGAATGCCGGTCCGAGCGGAATGGTTCGCCCCGGTGGGAAAGAGGTCCACATGTCAGACGTGCTCATCGATCGACCCGAACTCTCGGGGCTTGGGCAGTACGAGTTCGGTTGGTCCGACTCCGACGCCGCAGGCGCATCGGCTCGACGCGGCATCTCCGACGAGGTGGTCACTGATATTTCCGCGCTCAAGAACGAACCGGATTGGATGCTCAAGAACCGTCTGAAGGCCCTCAAGATCTTCGGCATGAAGCCGATGCCGACCTGGGGCGCCGATCTGAGCGGCATCGATTTTGACAACATCAAGTACTTCGTGCGCTCGACCGAGAAGCAGGCCCAGAGCTGGGAAGACCTGCCGGATGACATCAAGCAAACCTACGAGAAGCTCGGCATCCCCGAGGCGGAGCGTCAGCGTCTCGTAGCAGGCGTCGCCGCGCAGTACGAGTCCGAGGTGGTGTACCACACCATCCGCGAGGACCTCGAGGCGCAGGGCGTCATCTTCATGGACACGGATACGGCCCTGCGCGAGCACCCGGAGATGTTCAAGGAGTACTTCGGCACCGTCATCCCCTCCGGCGACAACAAGTTCGCCGCGCTCAACACGGCGGTCTGGTCCGGCGGTTCCTTCGTCTACGTGCCTCCTGGCGTGCGCGTCGAGATCCCGCTGCAGGCGTACTTCCGGATCAACACGGAGAACATGGGCCAGTTCGAGCGCACGCTGATTATCGCCGACGAGGGCTCGTACGTGCACTACATCGAGGGCTGCACGGCGCCGATCTACAAGTCGGATTCGCTGCACTCGGCCGTCGTCGAGATCATCGTGAAGAAGAACGCACGCGTTCGCTACACGACCATCCAGAACTGGTCGAACAATGTGTACAACCTCGTGACCAAGCGCGCGATCGCGCACGAGGGAGCCACCATGGAGTGGATCGACGGCAACATCGGCTCCAAGGTGACGATGAAGTACCCCTCGATCTACCTCGTCGGCGAGCACGCCAAGGGCGAGACCCTTTCGGTCGCCTTCGCCGGTCCGGGACAGCACCAGGACGCCGGCGCCAAGATGATCCACATGGCGCCGTACACGACGTCGTCGATCGTCTCGAAGTCGATCGCGCGCGGCGGTGGACGTGCCGGCTACCGGGGCGAGGTCCGCGTGGCGGAGAACGCACACCACGCCGCCAACACCGTGCGCTGCGACGCCCTGCTGGTCGACACGATCTCCCGCTCCGACACCTACCCGGCCATCGACATCCGGGTGGATGACGTGCAGCTCGGTCACGAGGCCACGGTCTCCCGCGTCAGCGAGGAGCAGCTGTTCTACCTGATGTCGCGCGGCATGCCGGAGGACGAGGCGATGGCCATGATCGTCCGCGGATTCATCGAGCCCATCGCCCGGGAACTCCCGATGGAGTACGCCCTCGAACTCAACAAGCTCATCGAGATGAGCATGGAAGGCAGTGTCGGCTAGATGACCACCTCCACGACCGATTCAACGGCCGCGGAGCGACTCGGGATCCGCGCGCACAGCGATGGCCTCGTCGCGCGCGCTCCCGGAGCGCCCGTTTCCTCGGTCCCCGTCCAAACCCGCTCGGAACGTTTCACCTCCGTCAACCACGCGGACTTCCCCGAGGTCACCGGTTTCGAGGCCGAGTGGAAGCTCACGCCCGTCGACCGCATCCGTTCGCTGATCGACGGCGAGCTCGACGGTTCCGCGTACGCGATCATGTACCCGGAGGTCGAAGGAACGACAGTCGAGTGGATTCCGCGCAGCGACTCCCGGATCGGAATGGCCGGCATTCCCGAGGAGCGTGCGGCGGCCAACGCCTGGACGAACTTCGAGAATGCGCTGCTCATCGATGTGTCGGGCGAGGTGCACACGGCATTGACCGTGACGCGGGCGACACTCGGCGACGCGCCTCGCGCCGCTCACACGGTCATCACCGCGCAGCCGAACAGCAGCGGTCTGGTCGTGCTCGACAGCCGCGGGGGCGCGACGCTGACCGAGAACGTCGAAATCATCCTCGGTGAGGGATCTCACCTCACGGTCGTGAGCTTGCAGGAGTGGGATGCGCCTGCGCTTCACCTCGCCAGCCACTTCGCCCGTGTCGGACGGAACGCACAGCTGAAGCACTTCGTGGTCTCGCTCGGCGGCAGCGTCGTGCGCGTCAACCCCTCGGCGCATCTCGCCGAGGAGGGGTCGGATGTCGAGCTCTTCGGCGTCTACTTCGCGGATGCCGACCAGCACCTCGAGCAGCGCGTCTACGTGCACCACGACGCACCGCACTCGCGGAGCCGTGTGACGTACAAGGGTGCGCTCAACGGGCACGGCGCCCGAACGGTCTGGGTCGGCGACGTGCTCATCGCCCAGTCCGCGCCCGGCACCGACAGCTACGAGCAGAACCGCAACCTCGTCCTCAGCGAGGGAACACGCGCGGACAGCATCCCGAACCTCGAGATCGAGACCGGCGACATCGTCGGAGCCGGTCACGCCAGCGCAACAGGGCGTTTCGACGACGAGCACCTGTTCTACCTGCAGTCGCGCGGCATCACCGAGGAGGAGGCGCGGCGTCTGGTCGTGCTGGGCTTCCTCAGCGAGATCGTGCAGAAGATTGGCGAGCCGGTGCTCGAGAAACGTCTCCTCACGGCTCTGGAAGCCGAGCTGGGAGCCGTCAAGTGAGCGCGGAGAAGGTGTTCGCCCTTGCCGAGCTCGAGCCCGGAACGGCGAAGAAGGTCGTGCTCGAGGGCATCGCGATCGCCGTCGTCCGAGACTCGGCCGGCACGGTCCACGCTCTCGGCGACACCTGCACGCACGGCGACATCTCGCTGAGCGAAGGCTTCGTCGAGGATGAGACCCTCGAGTGCTGGGCCCACGGCTCCGCGTTCGGTCTGGCCGACGGCAAGCCCCGCAACCTCCCGGCCTACGAGCCGGTCCCCGTCTTCCCCGTCGAGATCATCGACGGAGACATCTATGTCGACCCGAGCGCTCAGCTCGCTGTCTAGGAGAAACACCATGAGCACACTGAAGATCACCGACCTCAAGGTCAGCATCGAGACCGATCAGGGCACCAAGCACATCCTCAAGGGTGTCGACCTGACGATCAACGAGGGCGAGATCCACGCCGTCATGGGGCCGAACGGCTCCGGGAAGTCGACCCTGGCATACACGATCGCGGGACATCCGCGATACAAGGTCGAGGGAGGGTCCATCGAGCTGGATGGCGAGAACGTGCTTGCCATGAGCGTCGACTCTCGTGCGCGCGCGGGGCTGTTCCTCGCAATGCAGTATCCGGTCGAGATCCCCGGTGTCACGGTCTCCAACTTCCTGCGCACGGCCAAGACGGCGATCGCGGGGGAGGCCCCGGCCATTCGTCCGTGGACCACCACCGTGCGCGAGGCGATGAAGAACCTCCGCATGGACAACGAGTTCGCAGCGCGCAACGTCAACGAGGGCTTCTCCGGTGGCGAGAAGAAGCGCCACGAGATATTGCAGCTCGAACTCCTGCAGCCGAAGTTCGCGGTGCTCGACGAGACCGATTCTGGTTTGGATGTCGATGCGCTCAAGATCGTGTCCGAGGGCGTGAACCGCGCTCACGAGGCCACCGGCCTCGGCATCCTGCTGATCACGCACTACACGCGGATCCTGCGTTACATCACACCGGACTTCGTGCACGTCTTCGTGGACGGCCGCGTCGCCGAGGAGGGCGGCCCCGAGCTCGCCGAGCGCCTGGAGAACGAGGGCTACGACCGCTTCCTGGTCGATCAGCCCGCTGATGCCTAGCTGATTCGGCCAGCCGAAGCTACGGCGCAAGAACCAGACCGTAGATGGTGACGTCGAGTCGCGTTGAGCCGATCGGCAGTGCATGCCTGAGAATGCCCTCACGCTCGAAGCCGAGCCGCTCGGCGAGCCGACAACTCCTGTCGTTGGACGAGGCTGTGCGAATCTCCAACCGCCGTATGCCCTCGCCGAGGGCGTGTCCCACCAGCGCGGAGCAGGCTCGGAAGGCGATCCCTTTCCCCTCGGCATCGCGATCGATCCAATAGCCGATCTCGCCGATGCCGAGGTAGCGGTCCATTCGGAGTGACGCCGAGCCGACCGCCTCCTCGCCATGGAAGATGACCGTCGGAACCACGGCACCCCGGGCGAACTGCTCGAGCTGCATCCGCGTGAACTCAGTACTGCTTTCTGAACTCGGTTCGGACTGCGCCCACGGTTCCCATTCGCGCAATCGATCCAGATTCTTCACGGTCAACCGGTGCATGGTCTCGATCGTGTCGAGAGTGCGCAGCGCCAACGAATCACCCTTGCCGAGATCAACCGCGAATCGCATTCCGTCTCTCCTGGTGCATATTCGGTCATCGAGCTCTCTCTCGAGCTGGGCCAATTTCATCACAACATCAGTCGCGAGCCACCGCCCACATTCAGCGCGCCTCACCGGATCCGCGTACCCTGGGAGCATGCCCGTCGCTCTCGAACCGCAGCTCTTCGACAAGATCGAGGAGAGCCTCAAGGACGTCATCGATCCCGAGCTCGGCGTCAACATCGTCGACCTCGGCCTCATCTACGACCTTGCATGGGATGACGAGACCGACGCGCTGATCATCTCGATGACCCTCACCTCCGCGGGTTGCCCGCTGACCGACGTCATCGAGGAGCAGACCGGCCAGGCACTCGACGGCATCGTCGAGCGTTACCGCATGAACTGGGTCTGGATGCCGCCGTGGGGTCCCGAGCGGATCACCGACGACGGCCGCGACATGATGCGCGCCATCGGCTTCAGCATTTAGCCATGCCCGTGGGGGACGGTGGCGACGCACTCGCGCGGAAGCGAGCGCTGCCGTCGGTCGACCTGAGCCGCACCGAGGCCGAGCAGCACGCCCAGCTCCAACGGCTGATCGACTTTCCGCAGCCGGCGCCGGGCATCCGGTACTCGAATCGGGCGATCGGTGTGGCCGACGAACTTGGCAGGCTGATCCTGTCGTTCGTTCTCGTGGCAATGGTTCTGATCGTGCTGGCGTTCCTGGTCACGCCGTGGCTCTGGATCGCTGTAGTCGTCTGGATCGGATTCTTCGTGTGGACGATCGTGGCACTCAGCCGACGCCCAGAGCCGGACGCGGCCCCGGCGATCAAGCGCTAGGGCCCGCGAGGACCTCACGACGGACGAGCCCGCTTCGGATGCGAAAATCGAGCCCGCTCAGCAGCAACTCGACGCCGAGGCGGAACGCCTCATCCGCAGGCGGCTGGGTGATCGAGCCGAGCGACGATTCCGGTGAGACGACCCCGAGGCTGTCGGCTTGGAGTCGCTGCTGTACCAGCGAGGCGTCGCCGAGCACGAGATGTAGCAGGGCCGTCGCCGCAAGCTCGGATGTTTCGGCATCGTGTCCGCGTCGAAGGGCCGACACCAACCGCGCGTGCGCGTCCTCGGCACCCAGGCCAAGCGCCCGCGTGCTCAACACGACTTCTGCGCCGTCACGGTATGCAAGCAGCGCGTCGCGGATCGTCGTCGCTTCGGCAGCGGTCGCCTCCCGCCACGAGACCTGGGGGGCCGGGGAGGGTCTGGCATGTCCGAGGATGCGGTCTGCGATCGCCGCGAGCAGTGTCTGCTTGTTCTCCACGTGCCAGTACAGCGCGCTGGGCTGCACATCGAGCACCGCGGCGAGGCGACGCATCGTCAACTCCGGGAGGCCATGCTCATCGAGCAACTCAATGGCGGCGTTGATGACCGACTCGCGGTCGTGACGGGGAGTGCTGCGCTCGCCTGGCATCCGCTCACTATACTGAACGGCGTTCACTTGAACAGCGTTCACCACGACACGAGGATCCACCTTGCCGAACTCCGATCGTTTCGACACGCGCGACATCGCACGCGTCGCCATCTTCGCCGCGATCATCGCCGCGCTCGGACTGATCGGGCCGATCCCGGTTCCCGGACTGGTTCCCATCACCGCCCAGACCCTCGGCATCATCCTGGCTGGCGCCGTCCTCGGACCGCGTCGCGGTGCCGCGGCGGTCACGGTGTTCCTCCTGCTGGTCTTCATCGGCCTGCCGCTACTCTCGGGCGGCTACGGCGGGGCCGGCGTGTTCGCGGGTGTCTCAGCGGGATATCTCATCGGCTGGATCCCGGGCGCGTTCGTCGTGGGCCTCATCGCGCATTCGGGACGCGGCATCTCGTGGTGGCGAGTCGCCCTCGGAGGCGTCGTCGGCGGCATCCTGGTCATCTACTTCTTCGGCATCCCCGTGCAGGCGGCCGTCACACACCTCCCGCTCGGTCAGACCATCCTGACGAGTCTGGTCTTCGTTCCCGGCGACCTCATCAAGATCGCGATCACAACGGTCCTGACAGTGGGACTCTGGAAGGCCTATCCGCCGGTTTTCGGACCGAAGCGCCGCGCCGTGGTTGAGACCTCGACACCCGTCTCGAGCGAAGCGCCCGCGACGGATGACGCCCCGACTCGGTGACGAACGTCATCGCTGTCGACGGCGTCGACGTCGAACTCGACGGGCGGCGCGTGCTGCAGGACGTCACCGTCCGCCTCGACCAGCGGCGCATCGCCGTGATCGGAGCGAACGGCTCCGGCAAGTCCACCTTCGCCCGCTTGCTCGACGGCCTCGTCGCGCCGACCAGGGGCACGGTCAGCGTGCACGGACTCGATGTCGCGACACAGCGGAAGCGCGTTCGCGCGATGGTCGGCTTCGTCTTCACGAACCCGGACGCGCAAATCATCATGCCGACCGTCGTCGAGGACGTCCGGTTCTCCCTGCGCGGAAGCGGCCTCGCTCGAGACGAGATCGACGCCCGAGTGAAAGCGGTCCTCCGCGAGTACGGGCTCGACGGCCACGCCGACGCGCCCGCGTACAGCCTGTCGGGCGGCCAGAAGCAGTTGCTGGCTCTCGCGGCGGTACTCATCCGACAGCCGCGGCTGATCATCGCAGACGAGCCCACCACGCTCCTCGACCTCGGCAACTCCCGCCGGGTCGGCGATCTGCTGATCGACGGCATCGAGGCGCAGATCGTCCTTGTCACCCACGACCTCGAACTGGCGCTCCGGTGCGATGTCGCGCTGCGATTCCGTGACGGACGTGTGACCGAGGTGGGCGACCCGGCCGAGGTCGTGCGGCACTACCGCGCGGACTTCGGGTGATCGCGCTCTACCTGCCCGGTCGCAGCATCCTGCATCGGGCACCGGCGGGCGTGAAACTGATTGCTCTGATGGTGATCGGTCTCGTGATCTCGCTGTACCCCCACACGCTGCTGAGTGTCGGGATCGTCCTCGTCCTCGTGCTTGCGCTGTTTCTGGGAGCGCAACTGGCCCCTCGTGTCGTCGTCCGCCAGCTGTGGCAGACGAAGTGGATCGTCGCGCTCATGGTCATCAGCCAACTGATCTTCCTGACACCGCCGGATGCCGCGATCAACACGGTTCGCGTCGTCTCGATCGTGCTCCTCGCCGGGCTGCTGACCCTGACGACGCGGAGTGAGGACCTGCTCGAAGCCCTTCAGCGAGGACTGCAGCCGCTCGCCCGTTTCGGCGTGGACCCGCGCCGCGTCGGCCTGACCCTGTCCCTCACCATCAGCATGCTCCCGGTGGTCGCCGGGATCGCCGCGCGCGTGCGTGAGGCTCAGCAGGCCCGGGGAGTGCGCGTGGGCTACCGTATCGTCGTGCCGATGCTCGTGATGGCTCTGCGACATGCCGATGACGTCGCCGATGCCCTGAGCGCACGGGGCGTCGAATGAGGGGCGTAAAATGAGCAGCGCGCTCCGTCCGCTCACCGATGGGGGGCGCGACTCCTTCGTGATGACGGGGGGAGTGCCGGTGTATGGGCTGCCCGTCGACACGGAGACCCGCTGCATCCACTACGACGGAGAGACGGACGTTATCGCGATCCGCTTCCGCTGCTGCGACCGCTTTTACCCATGCCACGCCTGCCACGACGCGGTCGCCGACCACACGTCCACGGTGTGGGCCGTGGACGAGCGAGAGGCGTTGGCGCTGCTCTGCGGTGCCTGCGGAAGCCCGCTGAGCATCGAGCGCTACCTCGGTGTCGAGGCGTGCCCGAGTTGCGGGTCCGATTTCAACCCGGGATGCCGGCTGCATCGGCACCTCTACTTCGCCTGAACTAGACTCGATGAAGGCCCGTCGGCCGCCTCCACCCCACCCTTCTCCGCAGAAACGGATTCTTCGCTGTGCTCGCCGTCCACGACCTTGAGATCCGGGTCGGAGCACGCCTTCTGATGGAGGACGTGAACTTCCGCGTTGACCGCGGCGACAAGATCGGGCTCGTCGGCCGCAACGGCGCCGGCAAGACGACCCTGACCAAGACGCTCGCGGGCGAGATGGTTCCGAACGGCGGCCGCATCGACCGCACGGGCGAGATCGGGTACCTGCCGCAGGACCCGCGCTCCGGCAACCCGGAGGACACGGCACGCACCCGCATCCTCGACGCACGCGGCCTCGGGCAGCTGGTGAACGGCATCCGCGAATCCACGATGGACATGGCGAGCCCGGATGCTGCGATCAGCGAGGCCGCGATGACCAAGTACTCGCGCCTCGAGGACCAGTTCCTCGCGCTCGGCGGCTACGCGGCGGAGGCCGAGGCGGCATCCATCGCGTCCAACCTGTCGCTTCCCGACCGCATCCTCGATCAGCAGTTGAAGACGCTGTCCGGTGGTCAGCGTCGCCGCATCGAGTTGGCGCGCATCCTGTTCTCGGGCGCGGACACGATGATCCTCGACGAGCCGACAAACCACCTGGATGCCGACTCCGTCGTCTGGCTTCGCGAGTTCCTGAAGAGCTACGCCGGCGGCGTGATCGTGATCAGCCACGATGTCGATCTCGTCGAGGACACCGTGAACAAGGTCTTCTATCTGGATGCCAACCGCCAGGTCATCGACATCTACAACATGGGCTGGAAGCACTACCTCCGTCAGCGCGAGGCCGACGAGGACCGCCGCAAGAAGGAGCGAGTCAACGTCGAGAAGAAGGCGAGCACCCTGCAGCTGCAGGCCGCCCGATTCGGTGCGAAGGCGTCCAAGGCGGCGGCAGCGCATCAGATGGTGGCGCGGGCAGAGAAGATGCTCGCCGGCCTCGACGAGGTGCGCGTCGCCGATCGTGTGGCGAAGCTGCGCTTCCCGGATCCGGTGGCCTGCGGACGCACGCCGCTGGCGGCATCCGGACTCAGCAAGAGCTACGGCTCGCTCGAGATCTTCACCTCCGTCGACCTGGCGATCGATCGTGGCTCGAAAGTGGTCGTGCTCGGGCTGAACGGCGCCGGCAAGACCACGCTGCTGCGTATCTTGGCAGGTGTCGACACGCCGGACACCGGACGGATCGAGCCCGGCCACGGTCTGCGTGTCGGGTACTACGCCCAGGAGCACGAGACGATCGACGTCAAGCGCACCGTGCTGCAGAACATGCTCAGCGCCTCACCGGCGCTCGGCGAGACCGAGGCACGCAAGGTGCTCGGTTCGTTCCTGTTCACCGGGGATGACGGCCACAAGCTGGCCGGCGTCCTGTCCGGCGGCGAGAAGACCCGGCTGGCCCTGGCCATGATCGTCGTGTCGGGGGCCAACGTGCTACTGCTGGACGAGCCCACCAACAACCTGGACCCCGCGAGCCGCGAAGAGATCCTCGGGGCTCTCGCGGGGTACCAGGGCGCCGTGGTGCTGGTCTCGCACGACGAAGGCGCTGTCGAGGCGCTCAACCCCGAACGCGTGCTGATCCTGCCCGAAGGCACCGAAGACCACTGGAACCCGGACTACAGCGACTTGATCAGTATTAGTTAGTGCGCCGCCGCGCATGGCTGGATCAGTCAGCCAGTCTTCTCGTGGTTCACTGCACACCGGCCTTGTCGAGGATCGCATCCTCGGCCTCGGTATCGGAGTTCCGCAGCCTCGGAGCACGTGCTGCCGCCCGCTCCTCGCTCGGGAGCGCGCTGATGCGCCGCTCGCGACGGAACGCCCAGAAGAGCCCGAAGAACGCGAGGATGCCGAAGGCGATCCATTGGATGGCGTAGGAGAGGTGCGGTCCCTCGTCGGTGACCGGTTCCTCGACCGCACGGGGGCGTGTGGCGGCCGCGGGCGATTCGGTGGCAAGCAAACCGTACGCGCCGGTGTATGTCGTCGTCGCCGTGAGCTTCGCGATCGTCGGCAGGTTGATCGAGGCGACCTGGCCGTGCGGCGCGGTGCGCCCGAACAGCACGGGTTCGCTCTGCTGCAGCCGCGCCACCACGGTCACGTCGCCCGACGGAGCCGACGGAATGACATCGGGCGTGTCCTGCTTGGTGCCGATCGGGAGCCAGCCGCGATCCACGATGAACACAGATCCATCATCGAGCTGGAACGGGACGAGCACCTCGAACCCCGGATTCGCGTTGTACGGCCGATTCCGGGCGAGCACCTGCTCATCACGCAGGTAATGGCCGCGCAGCTCCACGGGCCGCCATTCCTCGCCTGCCCTCCACGAGCTCAGCGCGGGCAGGAGGGTGCCGACGGCGACCGGTGCCGCCTCGTAGTTCTCGGTGACCAGATTCCCTTGCGCGATCGTCTCCGCACGCCGGGCCCACTGCCACCAGGAGAGCAGCCCACAGGCGATCGCGAACACGATGACCAGTGCCAGGTACGCACCCCAGCGCCGCACGCCGGTCACGCCGGATCCGGCACGCTCTCGGGCACGACATCCACCGAGGTGACAAGCACCGGGAAGCCGCGCGAGCTCAGGTAGCCGGTCAGGTGGTCGCGATGCACAGTGCACGCGAGCCAGACCTTCACACGTTCCGCCGTGTGAATGCGCGGATTGCGCCAGTTGATGCGCCAGACGGCCGTGTCAGTGCATCCGGCCGATGAGCAGCGGATGCCCGTCTCGCCGAAGCCGATCATGCTGCTCCGATCATGCCGGACCCGATCATGCCGGACCCGATCATGCCGGACCCGATCATGCCGGACCGTTCGTGTCGGCCTGCTTCACCGGGACGATCGATCCCGGCCGCATGACGGTCTGGCGCGGGTTCTGCTGCACGCTGTTCGCGACCACGACGGCGAAATATGGCAAGAAGATGGCGCCGGCCGCGGGGATCAGGATCCACCATCCATGAACGAGCAGGCAGGCGATGATGCAGAGCACACGAATCGCCTGCGTGACGGCGTACTTGATCATCCGAGAATGCCGTTCCGCGTCCGGCGACGGGGGCAGTTCGGTGATCGACATGGACTTATTTCGCATGGGGTATCTCGCAGCCTACGCTCGCAATCTGCAGATCGCCTGCTCTGGGTAATGTGGGTGACCATGAGCACCCCCCGCACCGTTCTGATCACCGGCGGCAACCGCGGCATCGGCTTTGCGATCGCCGAAGAGTTCGTGGCGGCAGGTCATCGGGTTGCCGTGACCGCTCGCTCCGGCGAAGGCCCTGTGGGCAGCCTGACCGTGCGGGCCGACGTCACCGACGTGGCCGCTCTGGACGCCGCGTTCACCGAGGTGGAGCAGAAACTCGGCCCGGTCGAGGTGGTCGTGGCGAACGCGGGGATCACCCGCGATATGCTCCTGCTTCGGATGACGGAGGACGACTTCGACGCGGTCGTCGACACGAACCTCGGGGGAGCGTTTCGGGTCGTCAAGCGGGCGTCGAAGGGGATGCTGAAGGCCAAGTTCGGTCGCATCATCCTGGTGTCGAGCGTGGTGGGCCTCCTGGGCGGCGCCGGCCAGGTGAACTACTCGGCCTCGAAAGCCGGACTGGTCGGGATGGCGCGCTCGATCACGCGCGAGCTCGGCAGCCGCGGCATCACCGCGAACGTCGTCGCCCCCGGGTTCATCGAGACCGACATGACGGCGGAACTGCCGGAAGCGCAGCAGGCCCAATACAAGAAGTCGATCCCCGCGGGCCGTTTCGCGTCACCGTCCGAGGTGGCGAAGGTCATCGTGTGGCTGGCCGGTGACGATGCCGCATACATCTCGGGCGCGGTCATCCCGGTGGATGGCGGCCTCGGCATGGGGCACTAGCGCGCGGGAGCTCAGCGCGAGCGCCGAGGGGTGC
>JALYHS010000086.1 GCA_030776385.1 Actinomycetota bacterium | reverse complement strand
TGTCCGCACGCTGCTCGGACCCCCGGTTCAGCTGCGACAGGGCGATGACCGGGACGCCGAGCTCCTTGGCGAGCAGCTTGAGCGCACGCGAGAACTCGCTGATCTCCTGCTGGCGGCTCTCCACCCGCTTGCCGCTCGACATCAGCTGCAGGTAGTCGATGACGATGAGCTTCAGGCCGACCTTCTGCTTGAGCCTGCGGCACTTCGCGCGGATCTCGACCAGCGTCATGTTCGGGCTGTCGTCGATGTACAGCGGGGCGTCGTTGATCCGGCCACGCGTCGCGGCGATCTTCGTCCAGTCGTCCGAGCTGAGGCGCCCCTTGCGCATGTCCTGCATCGAGATGGTCGCCTCGGCGGCCATGAGCCGCATCGCGATCTCGCTCTTGCCCATCTCGAGCGAGAAGAAGATCGTCGGCATGTGGGCCTTGACGCTGGCGTGCCGGGCGAAGTCGAGCGCCAGCGTCGACTTCCCCATCGCGGGGCGGGCGCCGATGATGATCATCTGCCCGGGGTGCAGGCCGTTCGTCAGCTCGTCGAGCCCGCGGAACCCGGTCGGCACGCCCGTCAGCTCGCCGTCCCGACCGCTGGCCGCCTCCATCTCGTCGATGGCGATGGTCACCGCCTCGGACAGCGGCGCGTAGTCCTCCGTGGCCGATTCGCGGGCGATTCCGAACACCTCGGCCTGTGCCTGGTTGAGCAGGTCCATCGCGTCGCCCTCGGCCTGGTAGCCGAGCTGTGCGATGTGGGTGCCGGCCTCGGTCAGGCGGCGGAGCACGGCCTGCTCCGCGACGATCTGCGCGTAGTAGCCCGCGTTCGCGGCCGTGGGCACGATGTTCGTCAGGGTGTGCAGGTAGGCCTCGCCGCCCGCCCGCTGCACGTCACCGGAGCGTGCGAGCTCGTCGCCGACCGTGATCGCGTCGGTCGGCTCGCCACGGGAGTAGAGGCTCAGGATCGCCTGGAAGATGACCTCGTGCTTCGGCACGTAGAAGTCGGCACCGACGACCACCTCGAGCACATCCGCGACCGCATCGGTGGAGAGCAGCATCCCGCCGATGGCGCTCTGCTCGGCCAGCAGGTTGTGCGGAGGGGTCCGCTCCTTGCGCCGCCCGCCCTGGTCCTCCCAGGGACCGCTCTCGGGCGCGGTCGTGTCCCACTCCGTCATCGACATGCCGGTCCGACTCCCCCCTCGCGAGCGTGGTGCGCGCGGCAGCCTCGCCGTCGCGTCCCTCGTGGTCTAGCACCGGGCCCGGACATCCCACCCGAGCCACCGGGTTCGGGAAACCTACGCGACACCCTGTGCACGGCCTTGTGGACGACGCGCGCGGGAACCGGTTGTACCCATGTGGAATGCCTGTGCATAAGCAGCCGGTCGCTACGCTGCGAACGGGCCGTGAACGGAGCCTGATCAGGGGATCAATACTGCACAGGCGGAACTGGGGATAAGTCGCACCCCGAATGATGGGACTCCTCGCGGTCGGCGTGTCGGCACACGCGGGCGACCGCGTGGATGCACTCGGGCGACGGACCCGGAACGACGAACGGCGCCGATCCCGAGGGGACCGGCGCCGTCCGTGGCGTACAGCGAGCTCAGCGCCTGCCGACGACCTCCAGCGTGATGGATGCCGTGACGTCCTCACGGAGGCGGACGGTGGCCTCGTGCGTGCCCGTCGAGCGGACCGGGGCCGCGAACTCGATCGTGCGACGGTCGATGCTGCCGAGTCCCGCCTCGGACACCGCGTCGGCGACGTCGGCGGTCGAGACCGAGCCGAACAGTCGGCCGGCCTGGCCGGTGCGCACCGAGATGCGGACCGGGCTCTCCTCGAGGCGGGCCTTGGTGGCCTGCGCCTCCTCGAGCGAGGCGGCGGCACGCGTCCGGCGGGCCTGCGCGATCGCGTCGACCTGCTTCTGACCGCCGCGGGTCCATGCGGTGGCGAAGCCCTGCGGGACGAGGTAGTTGCGGGCGTAGCCGCCCTTGACCTCGACGATGTCACCGGCGCTGCCGAGGCCGGAGACCTCGTGCGTCAGGATCAGCTTGGTGGTTGCCATGGTTGTCGGCCCCCGATCAGCGGCCGGAGCCGGAGTAGGGGAGCAGCGCCATCTCACGTGCGTTCTTGACCGCACGGGCGATGAGCCGCTGCTCCTGCACCGAGACACCGGTGATGCGGCGAGCGCGGATCTTTCCGCGCTCGGAGATGAACTTGCGCAGGGTGGCGACGTCCTTGTAGTCGATCACCCCGACCTTGATGCGCTTCGCGGGGGCCACGGGCTTGCCGGCCTTGATCCGCGGCTTACGGCTGTCGCCGCGCGACTTGCCTGCCATTTCGATTCCTTTACGTCAGAAGTGTGATGAAGAGGTGGAGACCCCGAGGGAGGTCGGGCGGCCGCTCGTCGGCCGGGCGATCCGCCTGCTGCCTTCGATCCGCGTGCGGACCGGAGGCCATGAACTCAGAAGGGCGTCTCGTCGTCGTACGCGCCAGGCGCGCTCCAGCCGTCGTTGCCGCCGCCACCGCCGGAGCCGCCCGAAGGCGCACCCCACGGGTCGCTCTGCGGCTGCGACTGCTGCGGAC